>CALRFE010000071.1 GCA_943356425.1 Candidatus Nomurabacteria bacterium | reverse complement strand
ATGGAATAAAAATTTATAACAAGGCGCTTGAAGCAGGATGTACCCCGCAAGCTTTTGTTGATCGTGGATTTGAGACGTTCAAAGATCAAATTAAAAGTTTTGGTATAAGTGGTGATGTACATTTTATTCGAACAACTGACGAACGTCATATAAAGATTGCGCAGGATTTCTGGCGTCGTGTCAGAGACAATGGATTCATATACAAAAAAACATATCAGACAAAATACTGCGTCGGATGTGAAAGTGAAAAGACTGATTCAGAGCTCGACGAGCAGGGATTTTGTCCGTTGCATCCAGGCGCTTCACTTGAACTCATTGATGAAGAAAATTATTTCTTCAAGTATTCTGCTTTTGGCGAAAAGATCTTGGATCTTTATCAAAAAAATTCGAAGTTCATCATTCCAGAATTTCGCCAGAACGAGATGTCTGAATTTATCAAACGTGGTCTGCAAGATTTTTCTATTTCACGTCTTCTAACAAAGATGCCGTGGGGGATACCCGTGCCGGACGATGCCGATCAGGTGATGTATGTGTGGTTCGATGCGCTGACAAACTATATTTCGACATTGGCTGACGATGGTATTGAGACGCTCGATGCGCTCGTGCAGAGTACAACGTTCCAAGATTTTTGGGTCAATGGCTCGCCGACACAATACTGTGGCAAAGATAATACTCGTTTCCAAGCTATAATGTGGCAAGCGATGCTTTTGGCAGCTGATGTGCCAAATTCCCATCGTGTTGTCGTCAATGGATTTATTACCGCCGACGGCGGAATCCGTATGTCGAAAACGCTCGGCAATGTTGTTGACCCACGAGATATCGTGGCAGATTTTGGCACAGATGCGCTCCGCTATTTTTTACTGCGTGAAGTATCTTCTTTTGAAGACAGCCCATTTACGCGTGAACGTTTTCTCGCATCATATAATTCTGGTCTCGCGAATGGGCTTGGAAATCTGACATCGCGCATTCTTACGCTTGCAGAAAAATATTTACCAGTGTGTCCAGAAATTCCCGAAAATTCCATCCCGCAAGAATTTTTTGATCACCTTGAGCATTTCGATATTCAAAAAGCATCCGAATTTATTTGGAACGAAATCGCCGCAATGGATAAGACCATCCAAGAAACTGAACCATTCAAAGTGGTGAAAGCAGATGTCGCGAAAGGCAAGGAGTTGATCACAGATCTCGTGCTTCGCTTGTATACCGTTGCGCGGATGTTGAACCCGATCATGCCTGAAACAAACAAAACGCTCAAAGCGCTCATTAAAGCGAATAAAAAACCCGAACAACCGTTGTTTTTAAGAAAAAACTAATGCAATACAACTATTTCGATATCCATTCACACTTCAATCTTCCGCAATTTGCACCGGATTTATTGAGCGCCGTGACCAATATGCAACAACATGGCGTCGGCACGATTTGTGTCGGCGTTGATTTGGCAAGCTCAGAACAAGCAATAAAAATTGCAGACGAATACGCAAATATTTTTGCAACCGTCGGCATGCATCCGACTGACACTGACGAAGCTTTTGTGATCGATGAATACCGAAAATTGCTCGCGCATAAAAAAGTGGTTGCGATCGGCGAGTGCGGACTCGATTATTTCAGAAGCACCAATGTTGAAGTCGATCGCGCACGACAAGGAGCGATTTTTCGCGAGCATATTGTGCTTGCAAAGGAATCTGGCAAACCGCTCATGATCCATGCGCGACCGAGCAAAGGGACGATGGACGCGTATGAAGAAGTATTGGAAATTTTAGAAGCTGAAAGTAGCTCCCACCACCCCGCCTCGCAAAGCCTCGGCACCCCTCCTCAGGCAGGAGGGGAAACACTCCATGCAAATTTTCATTTTTTTGTCGGAAATCTTGAAATTGCAAAACGTATCGTTGAGAACGGTTGGACGATGTCTTTTGATGGACCGATAACATTCTCGACTGATTACGATGAAATCATCAAGTACTTACCACTTGAAAATATTATGGCGGAAACCGATGCGCCATTTGCCGCGCCAGCACCATATCGTGGAAAACGATGCGAACCGTGGATGGTAGAAGAAGTCTACAAGAAGATTGCTCAAATCAAAGGTTTACCGCTTCCTGACGTGACTGAAGCCATACAGGAAAACATCAAAAGAGTGTTTAAGATATAAAATTCGAAGCACGAAATTCTAAATTCTAAACAAATTCGAATAATAAAGTACAAAATTTAAAACAGGTTTAATATTTTGAATATTTTAATTTCGATATTGTTTAGTATTTCGGTATTCAGATTTTGAATTTCCCAAAAGCTCGTTCGTTAGAGAATTTGCCAAAATAGCTTATTTCTGCTAGTATGAACTTGTTCTTGTTTCGTGCGTTTTTAAAGCGTACGACCTTGGTCCATAGCAAGAACAGTATATTAGCAGTTTAAGCTAATGCGGACCTGGGCGTTAAGCCCGACCGCATTTTTTTATTTTTAAATTTATGGAAGATATTGAAAAGACAGACGCTCGAGTATATGAACTCGCGTATCTCTTCGTCCCGACGATCGATGAGGCTGCAATTTTGGGCCGCTTTGGCGATCTAAAAGCGCTCATTGAAAAAGAAGGAGGAACATTCGTTTCCGAAGATATGCCGAAGATGATCGAGCTCGCCTATGAAATGAGCCGTGTTATTACCAACAAGAAGACATATTTCACCAATGCATATTTTGGTTGGATAAAGTTTGAACTCGATCCTTCAAAAGTTGAAGCGTTGAAACCAGTGCTTGATCGCAACGAAGAAATCATTCGTTACATGATCTTGAAGACCGTCCGTGAAAATACGATCGCTTCAAAGAAACCGATCGGACAAGGCATGTACAAGAAGCGTGTTTCAGACAAAAAAGAGCCTGGTGTTTCAGAAACACCCCTTTCTGTCGAAGAAATCGATAAAGAGATCGATGCAATGATCGAAGAAAAAATTGAAGAAAAAGCGGACGTTGAGGTGGTAAAGGAAGCGTAGTATACTGTAGGTATCACCATATTATCAATATAATATCGTGAGCATCGAGTGTATGTACCACCGTCTTAAAATTGCCCGTAGAGAATT
>CALRFE010000070.1:2058-3454 GCA_943356425.1 Candidatus Nomurabacteria bacterium | reverse complement strand
ACGGAAAGATGCAAATGTAAAATATTTAGTTGAAGTCGAGAACACACTCAAAGAAAAGCTCGCGGAACACAAGATCAAAGCAGTTTCGTTCGACCACCGCGTCAAACACCTCTACTCGCTTTGGAAAAAATTGAAGAAACATGACATGGACATCGACAAGGTCTACGACATCACTGCGCTCCGTGTCATCGTAAAAACGATCGAGGATTGTTATCACGTTCTTGGTATAGTGCACGGCACATGGAAACCACTTCCGGGAAAAATCAAAGATTATATTGCGCTGCCAAAACCGAACGGCTACAAGAGCTTGCATACGACTATTTTTACCGGTACGGGCGGTATTGTTGAAATACAGATCCGCACCGAAGAAATGCATTATGAAGCAGAATACGGTATCGCTGCGCACTTTGCCTACAAAGAAAAGATCAAGCTCGATGACGATGGACTTGAACGGCAATATGAATGGTTAAAACATTTGAGCGACACCCAAGAAAAAATTAAAGATACCGATAAATTTTTTGAGAGCTTGCGGGTGGATTTCTTTAAAGATCGCGTGTTTGCGTTCACGCCAAAAGGAGACATAATTGACCTACCAGAAGATTCGAGTGCGATTGATTTTGCATACAACGTACACTCAGATATTGGTAATCATGCGGCAGGCGCAAAGATAAATGGAAAATTCATGGCACTCACCACAAAGCTTAAATCAGGCGACATCGTTGAAGTCGTAGTCCGTAAAGACGTCAATCCGAATGCAAAATGGCTTGACGCAGTCAAGACGAATGTCGCACGGAGCCATATCCATCGATATGTAAAAGCACACAGCTTGCTTGATCGATTTGCAAAATTTTTGGGAAAGAAATAAGCAGAAAAAATGGGCTCGCCTCGGCGAGCCCATTTTTTCTGCTTATTTCTTATATCGAAAAATTATTTATATTATACAGATCCGTATCTTTTTCTGATTGCGCCACTTCATCTTTTGAACGATCATCCGAGAGCGCAACTTCTTCTTTTGCTTTGGCTTCAGCTTCGATCACTTCTAGGACAGTCGGTGGCACGATCGGCACTGGCGGTTCATGTGTTTCAGTATACGCATTGATCATGGCATGTGCACCGCGTTTTACATCTTGCTTGATCATATCCAAGATCGTATGGAGATCATCATTTGAAAAGAAATCGATCAACACTTGCCCACCGAGCTCACGACGTTCGATGTGTACACGGGTACCGAGCACTTCACCAAGTTTTTGTTCCATTTCCAAAATTTCTGGATCAGGCAACAATTCTTTTTTGCGTGCACGATCAGTCGCAACTTTGCGCGCGATGCGCTCTGCTTCGCGCACGGTAATTTTCTTGTACAAAATTTCTTTAAAGAGCACCATCTGTTCTTCGGGTC
>CALRFE010000070.1:0-2048 GCA_943356425.1 Candidatus Nomurabacteria bacterium | reverse complement strand
CATAAGCGGACGAGTATGTCCTTCAGTAATTTTACCCGCTGAGAGCGCATTCAAAATCTCTTCTGCGAGCATCAACAAACGAAGCGTATTTGAAACGTACTCACGGCTCTTGCCGACTTTTTTCCCGATCTCAGCATGGGTAAATTTAAATTCGTCCGCAAGACGCACAAATGCGCGTGCACGTTCTACAGGATTGAGATCTTCGCGTTGCAAGTTCTCAATGATCGCGATCTCGAGCTTCATTTTCGAATCATCGCCAACACGGATGATCGCAGGCACTTGTGAGAGTCCTGCGAGCTTTGAAGCGCGCAAACGGCGTTCACCGGCGATCAGCTCGTATTCTGTTGCAAGTCCGCCATCTTCTTTTTGCACTTCAAAACGAGAAACAACGAGCGGTTGCAAGACACCATACTGACGAATTGATTCAGAAAGGTCGCGAAGTGGCCCTTCTTCGAATTCGCGACGTGGCTGATACGGATTCGGTTTTATTTTGTCCACCTCAATCCAAAAAATTGAGTTTGAATACGGTTGTTCCATACCGACAGTGTATCATATTTCAAGGCCGCGCAAAATTGCTTTTTCCCGTTTTTTTCAGTAGTATTATTGCATTCGTCGCCGAATTCTTATACTTATTGCCGGAGTGGCGGAATGGCAGACGCAATCGACTCAAAATCGATCGAGAGCAATCTCATGGGAGTTCGAGTCTCCCCTCCGGCACCACATGTTGTGGCACATTGTTTTTTATTTCCTATTCATAGTCGCAATTTTTGAAACAATTGCGCTTCTTTATATTTATATCGGAAAAAAGAAAACCGGCGTCCAATACCGCCAAGTGCCGACCTGGCTTTTCCCAAAAATAGAAGAAGTCCTAGAACTGACAGACGAGAGTATCGTGTACGATCTCGGTTGTGGAGAGACAAAAGTATTACGATACTTGTTGCATAAAAATCCATACGCACAGGGAATAGGGATCGAGATCACTCCACTGCCCTATTTTTATGCCAAAATATTAAATGCATTTTCACCTATCGGGAGACTTACTATTGTAAAAAAAGACTTTTTTACTGTTCCAGTAAAAGACGCAACACATGTGTTTATTTATTTACTTCCTATAATGCTCGACAGACTCCTACCGAAATTAGAAAGCGAACTTAAACCTGGTACCCGATTGGTATCTTGTGATTTTAAATTCACAAAAAAAGAGGCATCTGAAAAAATCAACGTGCCGGGCAAAAAATACAGCCATACGCTGTACATATACGAATTTTGATGAAAAATCCTAAACAAAAATTGATCGTCATTCTCGGACAGACTGCAACAGGAAAAAGTGCTTTTGCTGTTACCTTGGCGAAAAAAGTTGGCGGAGAAATAATTTCCGCTGATTCACGACAAGTATACAAAGGACTGGATATTGGAACCGGCAAAATCACTACGCGCGAAATGCGTGGCGTTCCACATCACTTGTTAGATATCGTATCCCCTAAAAAAATTTTCTCTGTCTCAGATTTCACCTCTAAAGCAATCTCAACCATGGTTGAGATTAAACAGAGAGGAAATGTTCCGATTATTGTCGGAGGAACAGGATTTTATATTGATGCTTTGATAAACGGAAATACGCTTCCTGAAGTCCCGCCAAACATGAAATTACGAAAAATTCTTGAGCGGAAAAGCGCTTCCGCGCTTTTCCGCATACTACAAAAGCTTGACCCACGCCGTGCAAAAGAAATCGACCAGCACAACCCTATCCGCCTTATCCGCGCGATCGAGATCATAAAAGCGCTCGGCAAAGTTCCAAAACAAAAAAGTGTGAGACCAAAATATGACACACTAAAAATAGGGCTTGCGCTCCCTGAAAGAGAACTCAAAAGAAGAATTCACACTCGCTTATTCGCGCGAATTAGAGGAGGAATGATCGCGGAAGCAAAACGCCTCCACAAAGAAGGACTTTCATGGAAGCGAATGGAAGCGCTCGGTCTTGAATATCGCTACCTCGCAAAGTATTTGCAGAAAAAACTGACCAAAAAGGAAATGCTCGAACAACTTGAAAA
>CALRFE010000069.1:726-3460 GCA_943356425.1 Candidatus Nomurabacteria bacterium | reverse complement strand
TTAAAAATAAAGTGCATCCGCGCGAAGCAGTTGAAAAGAACGTTGCACGTTTCAAAGAACAGCTCTCACTCATCGGACTTGATTACGACTGGTCGCGCGAAGTAAATACGACCGACCCCGCGTTTTACAAATGGACACAATGGATCTTCTTAGAAATGTACAAGAAAGGCCTCGCATACGAATCGTTCGAGCCGATCAATTGGTGTCCGTCATGCCAGACCGGGCTTGCAAATGAAGATGTGGAAAGCGATGGTACCTGCGAACGCTGTGGCACTAAAGTAGAAAAAAAACCGATGCGTCAGTGGGTTTTGAAAATTACTGAATACGCAGACCGGATGCTTGCCGATCTTGATAAGCTTCCAAAATGGCCGGACGGAGTCAAAGAAGCGCAACGGCATTGGATCGGGCGCAAAGAGGGAATTACGATCACACACAGAGTCGAGGACAGTGCTCTCGAGCTTGACGCTTTCAGCGCATATCCGGCGTGGCTCTTCGCCGATACATTTTTGGTGATCGCGCCAGAACATCCGCTCGTGAAAGAATTGGCGCAGGGAATGCCTGAGGAAAAAGAAATCTTGGTATTTGTCGAAGAAATGAAAAAAGTTTCAGAGATCGAGCGTGGCGGAGCAAAAGAAAAAAAAGGAATATTCACTGGAAGATATGCGATCGATCCGATAAACGTTGGCAAAAAAATGCCGATCTGGATTGCGAACTTCGCATTAATGGGTTTTGGTACGGGAATCATTCGCTGTTCAGCACACGATGTTCGCGATTATGAGTTTGCGCAAAAATACAATATTCCGCTCAAAGAAGTCATGGATCGAAGAGAAGACGCACCGGTAAATGCACACAGCAACGAAGGAATTTTAAAAGACTCAGGATCATTTTCTGGACGTGCGATCGATGCATTGCTCATACAAGAGATGAAAGATCAGTTCGTGTCGCAAGGTTTCGGAAAAAAAGTAGTGAGTTATCGTATCAAAGATTGGGTGTTTTCCCGCCAGCGATATTGGGGCGAGCCGATCCCGATCATTCATTGTGATGCTTGTGGCGTTGTTCCTGTTCCAGAAAAAGATCTACCAGTGCTACTTCCCGAAGTAAAAAATTACGAACCGACCGGTACGGGTGAAAGCCCGCTTGCAAATATTTCTGAGTGGGTGAACGTACCATGCCCAAATTGTAATGCTGGCGCAAAACGAGAAACAAATACCATGCCACAATGGGCGGGTTCTTCGTGGTATTACTTGCGCTACATCGATCCCAAAAATGATCAAGCGCTCATCGATCCGAAGAAAGAAAAAGAGTGGATGCCGGTCGATGTATATGTCGGTGGCGATCATGCGACACGTCATTTGATCTATGCACGTTTTTGGCATAAGTTTCTTTTTGATATCGGTGTCGTGTCTACTGAAGAACCATTTCCACGACTTGAGTTCCTCGGATTTATTTTAGCGGAAGATGGCCGAAAGATGTCTAAGCGCTGGAAAAATATTGTGAATCCTGACGAGATGGTCCTACGATTCGGTGCGGATGCGTTTCGCATGTATGAGATGTTTATCGGTCCGTTTGAAAACACGGTGCCATGGAAAACAGACGGTCTTGTTGGCACATATCGTTTTATTGAAAAAGTATGTAAACAAGCGGAGAAAATCAACGATACCTCTTCGACGAGCAAAGATGTCGAAATCAGTTTGCATAAGACCATTAAAAAAGTCACTGAAGATATCGAGAATTTCAATTTCAATACTGCGGTTTCGAGCATGATGATCTTTCTCAATGAAGTAGAAAAGTCTCAAAACTCAAATCTCGAAACTTGTATCTCAAGAAATGATTTCAAAATATTCTTGCAATTACTCGCACCATTTGCACCGCATGTCGCCGAAGAACTTTGGCAAAATCTAAAGACTAAAGACGGTGGACTAAGCACTGATTCCATCCATCTTTCTCTCTGGCCGGTACTTGATCCTCTCAAACTCATTGAAACCGAGATCAAGATCGCCGTACAAATAAATGGCAAGGTGCGTGCAGAACTCATGATCGCGGCTGACGCGACCGAAGATTCTGTCCGTGCTCTCGCACTCGCGCACCCCGAAGTCATGCGATGGACAGAAGGGAAGGAAATCCTCCGATTTGTGTACGTGCCAAAACGGCTCGTAAATATTGTTGTAAAAGGGTAATTCTGTTTTTGGTTTGCACTGGTATATTCGAGCGTATCGAGTATAATTAGCCGTATATAATAATTAACTAATTTAGAGCGTCTTTATGCAACAATCATCAAGTATCTCAATTTTTGACAAGATCTCTGTTTTTGTTTTAGCAGCAGTTGTCGGATTACTACCAGTGCTCTTTCTCCCATTTCTCAATATTCCGATCGAATTTTCAAAAAATTTCATCTTTGTGATCGGTGTTGCGCTCTCCCTTCTTTTTTGGATCGCGGCACGTCTTGTTGATGGAGCGTTTACCATTCCCCGTACACCGATGATGTTCTCAGGCGGCGCAGTGCTCGTCCTCGGGTTTTTCTCGGCGCTCTTTTCTCCGTCACTACAGACGTCATTCTCTGGAACATCGTTCGGCGTGGGAACATTCGTCTCAATTCTTGCGCTCATGATCGCATTCTTTCTCGCATCCGTACATTTTGTCGATCGTGCGCGCATTTCATATTTTTATATCGCGCTTTTTGCAAGTTTCATCCTAGTGACGTTCTTTGAGATACTGTTTCTTTTTCTTGGGCCAA
>CALRFE010000069.1:0-716 GCA_943356425.1 Candidatus Nomurabacteria bacterium | reverse complement strand
AACGTTTTTTTCAAAGACCACTACGCTTTTGGGAGGTTTTAATGATCTCGGAGTTTTTTACGGATTGATCGCCATCTTGTCGCTCTTTACGCTCGAATTGTTCAAGCTCCGTGGCAAATACCGGACGATCCTTGCCGTATCGCTCGCACTCGCGCTCTTCTTTCTCGCGGTGGTCAATTTTCTCATTCTTTGGATCGTGCTCGGAGTACTCTCGCTCATCCTCTTCGTGTATGTCCTTACGATCGAACGTACCAAAACAACACAGCATGAGCACGCAAAACAAGCTGCTCGATTTCCAGCAGTTTCGTTCTGTGTCGTCGTCGTCTCGCTCTTTTTCATCCTTGGTCAAAGTTTTGTCGGTCCGGCGCTGGGAGCGCTCTTCAAAGTTTCTGAAACGAATATCCGGCCTTCAGTTGCGACGACATTTACTGTTGTTAAAGATGTTGCGCTCCATGATCCTGTTTTTGGTACCGGACCGAACCGTTTTGATAGCGCATGGGCACTTTATAAGCCGGCTGGAATAAATAATTCAGTATTCTGGGACGTATCATTCACTTCCGGTTTCGGATTCTTGCCGACATTGCTCGTCACGCTCGGTATTTTGGGCGGCCTCGCGGCATTCCTATTCTTCATATTTTTTGTCATACTCGGCGCTCGCAAGGGCTTCAGTTTTGGAGAGGATCCTATCACAAACTATCTCCGAGCGAGTGCGTTTC
>CALRFE010000068.1 GCA_943356425.1 Candidatus Nomurabacteria bacterium | reverse complement strand
ACTAGTTCCTAAGACTAGCGCGTATACCAATTCCGCCACTCCAGCATGTAGTATAGAGTAAAACGAGTATATCAAAAAACACACATTCTGTACATTTTTTACCGAGGCAAGGCCTCGGTATTTTTATAATCAAACCAATATATGATCTCTCCAATAAAGTGTTCTTTTGTAGGGAAATAATCTGGAAAGTCTCGACGATTTAGGATATATTTCTGTGCACGTTCGTCACCATAATAATCAAGATAGCTTGAGTATTGATAACTCTTTAAAAAATCCGTTGCCCTGTCTCTGTCTTTTAGGCCGTTTTCTTTCCAATCTTTATCTATTAATTTAATAGGATTGAGGTGTATATATGAAAAAATATATTTTAAATATTTATCGTTATCTAGATGTTGTGATTTAAATTTACCCTCGAATAACGATCCTGTCCTTTTGTATTTTTGGTTGTAATACATTGCATACCCCGTACTTATTTTTTGCATAAATTTAGTAATACCATTGTCCATTTTTTCGGTAAGTAAAATATGAAAATGATTGGGCATTAACACATACGCGCCGATCGAGATAAGAGGCTCTGAATCTTTTTTTAAAAAATGATCAGATACATTGCGCAGTCGGATCCTTTCCTCTTGATTACAGAGACGTAAAAATTTTGTAAAAATTTGATAGTCTTCTTTGTCGTTGAAGATTTTCTGTTTACTGTTTCCACGATTATAAATATGGTAATATTCGCCTTTAATGAAAGATATTTTTCTTTTAGACATACTGTAAGTCTAAAAAACAAAATCCGCCGAGGCAAGGCCTCGGCGGATTGAAAATTCAGAATTATTTCATTTTTTTTGTCTGTCGCAAGAGATCTTCAATATTTTGTCGAGCTTTTTCTCCGAGGTCGATTTGGATGTCGACGAAGGGAATAGTTTTTGTTTTGAGATTTTTTTTGAAATAGTCTCGAAGATCGCTGCGCTTGCGTTTGACGAAGTTCATGACAGATTCTTCTTTACTGGTTGGTAATACGGTAATAAAGACCGTTCCGCGTTTTAAATCAGGAGAGAGTTCTACGCGCATAACAGAAACTAACGCATCGCGATTTGATGCTTCTTCCAAAAAGTTCGCTGAGAGGCGCTTGATGAGTTCTGAAAATTTTTCTACTCGTTCACTCATATTATTTTGTTACCATAGTGAATCCTTCGAGGACGTCGCCACCGGCGATCTCGACTTTTGATTCGATTAATATTCCGCATTCAGCACCTTCTTCAACTTCACGGGCTTTTATTTTACTGCGTTCCAGTCCGACGATCGTTGCCTGTCCGATTTCAAAATCGCGACGCAAAATGCGCACTTTCTCACTGTCAGTGATTTTTCCTTCTGTAACTTTTCCGCCGACAACTTGTCGTTCTTTTGTTTTGTTGAATACTTTAAGCACACGCAATTTACCTGTTGTTTCAAGTACTTGGAAACGTGGCTTTCGCGTTTCGACGATGACTTTCAAATAATCGGCAATGTGATAAATGATATCGAATGTCTTGACCTCTACGCCTGCTCGTTCGTTCAAATCTTGTGCCCGTGAATCAATTTTTACATTGAAGCCGATAATGATACTTTCTTTGTCTGAAGAGGCGAGACGAATATCTCCTTCACTGATCGCACCGACGGTCTTCTCAAGAACTTTGAATTTTACGTCATCGAGTTCAAGTTTCTGTATTTCTTTCCAGACCGCATCGGCGGTGCCCATCACATCTGTTTTTATGATGATCGGAATCACTTTGACGCCATCTGCTGCCTCGAATGCTTTTTCTTTGACAATACCTCGAACTCCAGTTGCAAGCGCTACCTCAGCTTCTTTTTTTGACGCATATGAAGTGAATGTTGCTCCTGCTTTTGGCATCTGATCAAAACCCACAATACGGATCGGGGAAGAGAACGTCGCTTCATCGATCGGTTTACCAAGGAAATTTTCAAGAATGCGAGTTGGAACCATCGTGCCGCCTGCGACCACGTACATGCCTTTTTTGAGTGTACCGTTTTTGATCAAGAGTGTCGCAGTGATTCCGCGTTTTTGATCGCGGTGCGCCTCGATGATAGTTCCTTCGGCAGGAAGTGTTGGATTGCCGGTAAAGCCGTTCAAGTCGGCGACAAGGAGAATGAGGTCGAGCAATGCATCGATATTAGTGCCTTGCTTCGCAGAAATTTCGACAAAAGGAACATCACCACCAAAACCTTCAAGGTAAATTCCTTTTTCTGAAAGATCCATTTTTGTCTTTTCAATATTTGCACCCGGTTTGTCGATCTTGTTGATCGCAACAATGTAGGGTACTTTGCTCTCTTCTATCGTTTTAAATGCTTCGAGTGTTTGTGCTTTGACTGAATCTTCTGCTGACACGACGAGGATCGCGATGTCTGCAGTTGCAGCTCCGCGCTCGCGCATACCAGAAAATGCTTCGTGTCCTGGGGTATCTAAAAAAGTGATGCCACGATCTTTTCCATGTTCGTCTTTGTGGGTGACTTCGTATGCAGAGAGGTGCTGGGTAATACCACCGGTTTCTTTTTCAACGACGTTTGATTTTCGGATATAGTCAAGAAGCGTCGACTTTCCGTGATCGATGTGTCCCATGACTACCACGACGGGTGCGCGGGGAATCGTATTTGATTGTGTTTGTTCTTTTGACATGACCATAATAAAAAATCGACGGAGAATTATTGATAAACACGAAATCCGAATATCGAAATTCGAAACAAATTCTCAAATCCGAATATTCAAACTCAAAAATAGATCCGTTCCTGATTTGTAATTTTCTATTTTGATATTGTTTAGGATTTCGAATTTCGATATTCGAATTTTAGCTTGTCGTCTTTTTGAGCACATCGCTTTCTTCGGTCGTGAGTTCGTACTCTGCTTTACCTTGTTTGATCGGTTTTGCAAACACGCTCATTCGCTCGCGAGAGTAGAGCGAGGAAAGCACAACACCGTCACCTTCATCATTTAAAAGAGCAACGGCAAAACTTTGATTGCTTCCAGAATCGTGGAAAGGATTGAAACGGACAGTCTCTATATTCCTGATACATTTTGCAAGTCGGGCATCAGTTTTTTTTGCATGTGCGTAGAGTGCCCTTCCTTTCTCTTCAGCAGTTGTTACCGCATCAGAAAGTGCGCCGATCGCATCTTCAAGATCTTTACCCTTTTTTCCACGGAAGATCTTTTTGAGGCGAAGTTCCATGCGGATCACCCATGCAATCAAAATCAGCACGAGAACTAAAAGAACGTATATGATGATCTCAGTTGTATCCATATAGGTAAAAAGTATATACTATGTGAGCTCATATTGCAATTAGAGATTTATTATGAAATCAGGGCAAAAATCGAAAAATAACAAAAAAAGGATCTATCTTGATCATGCCTCAAGCACTCCGGTTCTCCCGGAAGTTTTTGCGGTGCTTAGAGAAGCGGAGAAGGAGGTCTTTGGCAATCCGAGTGCCTTTCATAAAGAAGGAGTGGA
>CALRFE010000067.1 GCA_943356425.1 Candidatus Nomurabacteria bacterium | reverse complement strand
CGGTGGTCGCACTAAACTGAAATGATCTTGTGTTCCGCGAGCTTTTCTTTGAGTGTGTTCTCGACTTCAACTAAAGATTTTACATTTGCATCTTTCCGTTCGAGCAAGAGCTGTTTTACGTCTTCGCATTCTTTTGGATATGCGAAAGGGAATGCTGCATCTTCAAGACGGCCTTTCAGTTTACCCATTCCTAAACGGTCGGAGAGCGGAGCGTAGATCTCAAGGGTCTCAAGTGCGATACGGCGCTGTTTATCGGGGCGCACGTGCTGTAATGTCTGCACATTGTGCAGACGGTCGGTGAGTTTGATGACGATAACACGGAGATCTTCTGCCATCGCCACAAAGAACTTACGCAAATTTTCAACATTGCGTTCGACCCCCTTGTATTTGACGGTGCCTAATTTGGTGACACCATTGACGAGCCCCACGATCTCCTCGCCGAATTCGTCGGTGAGTTCTTTCTCGGTGACTTTCGTATCTTCAAGAACATCATGAAGAAATCCTGCGGCGATCATGATCGGACTCATACCGAGCTCGGCAAGATTTTTCGCGGTTGCAAAGACATGATTGAAATATGGTTCACCGCTCTTGCGTTTGATACCGCCATGAGCTTTGTCTGCGAAGTGATATGCCTTCGTGATGAGTTCACGGCTTTTGTGGTCGAGGCGCGGAAGGAGATCAATAATTTCTTTGATATGAGGCATAATTACTAGTGTAAAGGTAAAAGAGAAAAGAGTAAATAGGTCGCTCGGCTTTGGTTTTTGAAAACACGATAATTTTCTGCTGAAAATTTCTCCGCTCGGCTCCATAGCCTCCGCGAGGTTTTCAAAAACCAAAGCCTCGCTTAAGTGTGCACCTTTGTTTATTCTTTTGTGAGCTTGTGTGGATTATGATTTGGACACTGTTTGTTTGAACACCTCTCTGGGATTGTCTTGGTCCCTTCCATCATTAAACTATTACACATCGGACAAATATTTCCGGTCGGTTTTGCTTTAATCGCGTTTTTACAGTCGGGATAATTTGAGCATGAGTAGAATATTCCAAAACGGCCACGGCGTTCCATCATTTCTCCTTTCTGACAGACAGGGCAGACGACGCCGGTCATTTTCTTTTTCTTTTCTTCCTCATCTTCTTTTATAAATTTACATTTTGGATAGCGCGAGCAGGAAATGAATGCGCCAAAACGTCCTTCGCGGACGACAAGTTTGCCGCCGCCAGATTTGCCTTTTTTCTCTCCACAGAGAGGACAGAGTTCACCTGTTTCTTTTGGTCCTGCAAGTTCAGTACCGTCGATCTTTCGTGCACCATCGCAATCAGGGTATTTTGCACATGAATAGAATTTTCCAGTGCGAGAAAGTTTTATGATCATTTTTCCGCCGCATTTTGGACAAAGGAGATCGTCCGGCGCTTCGCCCATATTAGTCGCCTTTGCGAGCTTGTCTTTTGCTTTTACCTCTTTCAAGAACGGTCCGTAAAAATCTTTGAGGGTTTTTACATATTCGCGCTTTCCAACAGCAATATCATCGAGCTCATCTTCCATCTCCGCAGTGAACGTATCCGAGATATAGTTTGCAAAATGTTCTTCCAAAAATCCGGAAACGACTTCGCCGGTATCGGTCGGGAAGAGCGTGCGTCCTTCTTTGGTCACATAGCCGCGGTCTTCGAGTGTGCGCATGATCGATGCATATGTCGAAGGTCGGCCGATGCCACGCGCCTCGAGTTCTTTGACGAGCCCTGCTTCAGTATAGCGACCGGGCGGTTGTGTTTCTTTTTCAGTACTTCCAAGATCAATGAGTGTGAGTGTTTCGCCTGCAACAACTTTTGGAAGTTCAACATCTTCACCGCGCGCATCTTGGTCGCACGCAAGCCATCCAGGAAAAAGAACTCGTGAGCCGTTTGCAGAAAATTCAGGAATGGGAACTTCCCCTCCTGCCTGAGGAGGGGACTGAGGGGTGGTGGGAGTCGTGACAATCACTGCAGAAACTTTCGTCTTCATGAGCTTCGCGTCGGCCATTTGTGAAGAAACTGCACGCTCCCAGATCAATTTGTATAATTTTTTCTGCTCGTCATTTGCGCCAACGGAAAGTGCCTCGACATGTGTTGGACGGATCGCTTCGTGCGCTTCTTGCGCGTTCTTTGATTTTGTCTTGTAGATATGCGCTTCGGCGTATTCTTTGCCGTACTTTTTCGCGACGAGTGCAATCATTTGTTCCTGTGCCTGCTTTGAAAGATTCGTACTATCAGTACGCATGTAGGTGATGTGTCCTGCTTCATAGAGCCGTTGCGCGACTTGCATTGTGCGCGATGGAGAAAATCCAAGACGCGTGCTTGCGACTTGTTGGAGCGTTGATGTGGTAAATGGCGCACGAGCCGTGCGTTTTTGCTCGGATTCTTTTACGTCTTTGACGAGCCAAGGATTTTTGTTGCCAATATCGAGAATACGCGCGACGACTTTCTCGTCGCGCGGTTCTTCGTTGCACGTGAGTTTGAGGTGTTCTTTCTTTTTTGTTTCAAATAATCCTTCAAGTACCCAGTATTTTTCAGGAATAAATGCACGGATCTCGCGTTCGCGTTCCATGATGATACGGAGCGCAGGGGACTGTACTCGACCAGCGGAAAGTCCATAGCGGACTTTTTTCCAGATGAGGCCCGAGAGATCATAACCGACAAGACGGTCAAGTACACGGCGTGCTTCTTGTGCTTTTACAAGTTTGTCGTCGATGTCGCGTGGATTTTCAAGTGCAGTCGTAACTGCTTCTTTGGTAATTTCGTGAAATTCTACGCGCTTGATCGGCGCTTTGATCTTTTTATCAGCATCGAGGAGTTCCTTTAAGTGCCAAGAAATCGCTTCTCCTTCGCGGTCCGGGTCGGTTGCGAGCATGATCTCTTTTGCTTTTTCTGCGAGATCTTGGAGCTCGTCGACGACTTTTTCTTTTCCTTTTGAAATTTCATAGAAAGGAACGAAGCCTGCTTCGATGTCGATCGCTTTCTTGTTTGATTTTGGAAGATCGCGGATGTGTCCCACAGAAGCGCGCACGGTAAAAGCGCCATCGAGATATTTTTCGATGGTCTTTGCTTTCGATGGTGATTCGACGATTAATAATTTCATTGTGACTTCATTAGTAACATTGATTAGTTTTTTTTGCAAATTATAATAAAAATTTATTTCCTGATTTAGATTTTACGCTCGTCTGATTTCTCCCAGTTCTTCTTTTATGAGTCCTTTTATCTCCATTATCGAAAGTGTCATGTTTACGACGTGCGCTGGTTTGTCGAGTGTGCGAATGAGTTCGTCACGTGGAGTTGGATCGTGGAGGAGTTCGAGGATGGCGAGTTCATCGGATGAACAATCCCGGAGGGATTGTTCATCCGACTCTTTGCTCTCTTCTTTTTCATCTTTAATCTCTAGCCCCAGAGCTTGGACGATATCTTCACTTTTAGTAATTGGCGTTGCGCCCAATCGTAAAAGCATATTTGTCCCGGCGGAGTTCGGGGAAAATATCGGTCCAGGTACGGTGAACACATCGCGGTTGTATTCGGTCGCAAGTCGTGACGTGATAAGTGTTC
>CALRFE010000066.1 GCA_943356425.1 Candidatus Nomurabacteria bacterium | reverse complement strand
GATCTTAACATTCGCCACACGCGCACCGTCGACACACAATAGCCAACCATGGCTCTTTAAACTCGACCTGCCGAACGTTCTGATCTCCTATGATCCAAAACTTCTTTTACCACAAGCGGACACTGAGGGCCGTGACCTCTATATCAGCATGGGCTGTATGATTGAAAACCTCTCGATTACCGCGAGGCATTTTGGTCTTGAAGCGAAGATCGAGATCACTCTTGATGAGATAGCAAACAGTGTTGCTCGAGTAATTTTTTTAGAAAAAAATGACGCATCGGATCCTTTGAACGAACAATTGTTTAAAACGATCCCATCTCGCGTCAATGCGCGTGGTGTATTCGAAAAAGATCCTGTCCCGGCGGCACTCAAGCAAAAGTTAACGGACCTCTCAAAAGACTTTGCATCACAAAATATTTCAGTCAGTTTGACTGATGAAAAAGAAAAGATCACTAAAATTGCTCAAATCACTGAGCGAGCGATGCATTTTGCCTATGCGAATAAAAATTTTCGCAAAGAGATGTCTCATTGGATGAACAGCAACCTCTCGAACAAAAAGGAGGGTTTGCCAGGCTATTCGCTCAAGATGCCGCTCGTCGTATCTATGATCATTCCGATGCTCATCCGATTTTGCAATATTGGAAAATTTCTGGGTAAACTCAATTTAAAGAGTCTTTCCTCTGCGCCAATGCTCCTCGTCATTGACGGTCCAAATACTAAAAACACTTGGATCGCTGTCGGACGGTTGGCAGAACGATTGATGCTTATGATCCAATCTGAAAAATTCCAGACATCTATTTATGTCGGCTCAATCGAGATGGGTGAACTCTATAAAGAAGTACAGAGTATCTTGGGCTCATCTGATCGCCCGCAATTTATTTTCGCAACTGGTATAATCAAAGGAACGCATAAGATGACACCACGTCATCCGATTGAAGAAAAAATAATTTCATAACAAATATGTATACACACGAAACAATATGTAAGCCGGAATTTTTTTATCTCGCAAACGAAGTCGACCGCAGTCGTTTCTTGGATCTGTGCAACAATAATCCTTCACTCCAAAAAATCGACACGCTCGCTGATCAAAAACATGAACTTTCGCTCGTGCTCGATCCGAGCTTGATCTCACATCAATCACTTACTAACCCGACACTTCCGACGGTCTTCGGTGGGGAAGGCGTGTGGGTATATTTTCCTTGGAAAAATACTGCTGTGCGAATTTTAGAAAAAGAACAATATGAGACGCTCCGCATGTCACGCAATAAAAATCTTATCACGAAAGAAGAACAAAAAATTCTTGAAAATACGACGATCGCGATCGCGGGGCTCAACGTTGGAAATCCTGGTGCGGTCTGTCTTGCGCTTGAAGGAATCGGTACGACTATGAAGCTCGCGGATTTCGACCCGCTTTCGGTTTCGAATCTTAATCGTTTTCGAGCAGGTCTTACTGACCTGCTTGTCAACAAAGCATCGCTCTCAGCCCGTCAGATGTATGAAATAAATCCGTATCAAGATATTACTGTATTTGAAAATGGATTGACTGACGATAATATGGATGCATTTCTTTCTCTACCGAAGATCGATCTTTTGATCGAGGAAATGGACAATCTTAAATTCAAGATCAAGGTCCGCGAAAAAGCAAAAGCGTTCAAAATCCCCGTGCTCATGGTCACTGGTAATGCTGATCATGTGCTTATTGATGTTGAGCGATACGACCTCGAGGCCGATGTGCCGATGCTCGGAGGATTTTTGAAATCTGAGATCATTGATCGGGTCAATGCGTTGGTGCCAGGAGCGGGAACATTTCGAGATCGCATCGAGCTCCTCCAAGATTTTATGGGGAAAGAATATTTGGAGCCTCGCTTGAACGGATCCTTTGATGAAGTCGGTAAAACGCTCGCAAGCATTCCACAGCTTGCCGAATCATCGTTCTTACGTGGCGCGGCGCTCTGCCATTTTGCAAAAAAAATATTACTTAAACAAGATGTGCCTTCAGGCCGATACAGCATCTCACTTGACGGCGTCCGTATAGAAAAGAAATGATAACGATCCGACAAATTGACGCGTCAAAAAATAAAGCATTCGATGACCACGAATGTGTTTTTGCTTTTTCTGATACCAAAGCATCGCTTCGCGGTCTTATCGCATGGCATAATACAAAACTCGGTCCTGCCACTGGAGGAACACGATTGTTTGATTATAAGAATCAAAAAGATGCGCTCACCGACGTGCTCAGACTTTCGCGCGCAATGAGCTATAAATGTGCGCTCGCGGACGTATCGTTCGGCGGCGGAAAAGCGGTCATTATCGGTAAAAAATTTACCGAACCGATGATGCGGTCATACGCAAAGATTATCGATGCATTCGCCGGGCTCTATACGACGGGTACCGATGTCGGTGTTACTGACAAAAATGTTCTCCGTATGGCAAAATTGACGCCGTATATTTTGAAAGGCAATTTGGGCGGCAAAACGACCTCGTTCGTCGCAGCACTCGGTGTGTACCATGCTTTTCTTGCTTCTGTCCATTTTGTATTTCCTAAAAGATCTGCGGAAAAGATCACCGTCGCAATCAAAGGACTTGGAAAAATAGGCGGGGAATTGGTCGCCATGCTTTCTCGTGATGGATACACGATCATTGTCGCTGATCCTGATGTGAAAAAAATACGAGCGCTCAAGAAAAAATTTCCAAAAATAACTTCTGTCGACACAGAGAAGATCTTTGCACTGCCTGCTGACGTATACATGCCCTGCGCGCTCGGGAATGAATTTACAAAGAACAATATCTCAAAACTCGCATGCAAAATAATTGTCGGTGGAGCGAACAATCAGCTTGAAGAGCAAGCTCTTGCTGTTCTTTTGCAAAAACGCGGGATCGTCTATATTCCTGATTATGTTGCAAACGCTGGCGGGTTGATCCAGATCGTTGATGAACTTGGGAAAAATGGGTATACTACTAAGAGAGTGGAGCAGAAGATACGAACTATCGGGACGACTGTCTCAAGACTTCTCCGTAATTCAAAAAAGAAAGGTGTGACGCCTCTTGCTCTTGCGGATGCGCTCGCGCGTAAAAAAATATTCGGGACGCACTAAATTTATTTATGGACGGAAAGAAACAAGCATTCAATGTCTTTAAAAATGTACGAAAGCATGTCCGCGCATATCGGGCTTTTTTGGCTGATGCAGGGATCGTGCCGTCAAAGATCAACGCGCTCCGTGATTTTGAAAAGATCCCTATTTCTGACAAGGCGACCTATCTCAAAAAATATCCGTTTCAGGATCTTGTGATCGATGGAAGAATTCCACCGATGGTATCGCTTAGCTCTGGTTCTTCTGGTAAGCCGTTCTATTGGCCACGGACCGACGCGGACGAGCGTGCCGGCGGAATATTCCACGAAAAGATATTTCGTGACATCTTCAAATTGAAAGGGAAACGTGTTCTCGCTGTGGTCTGTTTCTCTATGGGCAATTGGATCGCAGGAACATTCACGCAAGCATCGCTCCGTCACGTGGCGCGATCTCGTGGCTTTGAACATCTCTCGATCGTCACTCCGGGCATTGATCGCGATGACATCTTGCAGATCCTTGAAGATTTTGCGCCATCATTTGATGCGATCGTGCTTTTTGGATATCCTCCTTTTTTGATGGACGTGGTCTTTGGTGCCCGTGAGCGTCGTGTTCCGCTCAAAGACTTGAATCTCTATTTTATTTTGGCGGGAGAAAATTTTTCTGAAAAATGGCGTTCATTGCTCTTGCGCCAAGCAGGCGTACGGACCGATGAGATCCGGAGCGTCTCTATTTATGGTACCGCTGATGCTGGTGCG
>CALRFE010000065.1 GCA_943356425.1 Candidatus Nomurabacteria bacterium | reverse complement strand
GGTGGTGGAGAAGCTACCAAAGGTTTGGCTGTTCGCCAATTAAAAAGGTACGCGAGCTGGGTTCAAACCGTTTAGGATTTTAGGTTCTAGGTTTTAGTGATTAGGTTCTAGTAAAAATGCATTTGCATTCCACTAGTCCCTAGCAACTAGAAACTAGCAACTTTGAGTCTTGGACAGTTTGAACCCATTGAGGACATTAATTAAAAAGAAAAAGAATTAAACTGTTTTAATCTGAAACAACCGTGTACAAGTTTTGTACACATCACGGCGGTTCTGAATATTTTAGTATTCAGAAAGAAGTCGGGGTTTTCGGTAAAATCCGACCACATTTTTGTGAGGACAATACCGAGAAGAAATTTATTTTCTTTGTAGAGACTACAAACCGACCTCCGAATATTTCGGAGAATGTATAGTCCAATCCCACGAGTAATCGTGGAAATATTTTCTAGCAACTAGAACCTAGCCACTAGAAACTATTGTAGATGCGTGAGACAGGTTGGTCTCCTATCTACTGCAGGCGTTGATTCTTGAGAAGATCTGTTTCTAGTACGAGAGGACCGAAATGGACTGACCTCTGGTGTACGAGCTCTATTGCCAAATGGACTGCTCGGTAGCTATGTCGGGAATGGATAACCTCTGAAAGCATCTAAGAGGGAAGCCAACTTCAAGATAAGGAATCGTTTGAGAAACCTAAGAGATGATTAGGTTGATAGGCTCTAGGTGTACGCACAGCAATGTGTTCAGCCGAGGAGTACTAATTGTTCGATTCCTATTAGGAAATTTGAAAATCACACTCATGCATGTGTATGAGTTTTTGCAAAAAAATAAAATGAAAATACAAACTGAATCGAGTGTTCAGTCTTGGTGATTCATCGCAAGGGCCACACCTCTTCCCATTCCGAACAGAGAAGTTAAGCCTTGTTGAGCCGATGATACTCCATTGTGGGGAAAGTAGGTTGTCGCCAGGACCGAGCACTCGATTTTTTTATTTCACGAACCGCATACAAAATGCGGTTTTTGTATTTCTACCAACGAACGAGGAATATATCAATTTTAAAACTATCGCAAAGCGCCGAGTTTTAAAATTGATATATTCGGAGAGAAGCTTTATACTATGTATACATGTCTTGGTCCGTTCGCAGACAACTTTTTATTTTACTGATCGTATTCGCTGTCGCTGGCGGAATTCTTTTTCTCTTGCTTCGTCCATATTTTACGGTGGTACCGATTTGCACCGATGGCAAAAAAAATGGCGATGAAACTGGAATTGATTGTGGCGGTTCATGCCGGCTCGTTTGCATGAATGAATCAAAAGAAGTCATCGTCAAATGGGCGCGCACCTTTCAGGTCTCGCAAGGTCTCTATAGTGCGGTCGCGTATATTGAAAATCAGAATATAGATTCTGCGGTCTATCAGGTCCCATATGAATTCCGTATCTATGACGAGAATCGTCAGTTCATCGCTTCGCGTACTGGCACGACGTATATCGGCCCCAATAATGCGAGCGCGATCTTTGAAGGCCAGATCAAAGCAGAAGGTCGCATTCCACGCTATACGACATTTACGTTTACGGACACACCGCGCTTTGTCAAAGCTGATCCGCGCGCACTCGGGACCAAAATTCTCGCACGTGATCCGGTGATTATTGACCGGGAGACGAAACCAAAACTCTCAGGAACAATTTCCAATGCGTCATCTCTTTTTGGTGTCGATGCGATCGATGTGATCGCGCTCGTATATGGCACTGATGGCAATGTCATTGCGGTTTCAAAAACATATGTGGAATCGCTCGCGCAAAATGGGACAGCGAATGTGTATTTCACCTGGCCGTCACCTTTTACTGCAGAACCGGGACGCATTGAGATCATCCCGCGCTGGAACGTCCTTTCTATGCGCTTTTAATCGATATGCGCGAGCTCTTTCTTAAAAACCGGATCGATTGGATATTGTTCTTACTGACATTTCCGCTCTTAGCAGCAGGGCTCGCCACCATGAACTCGTTCACCGGCGAGAGCAATTTCTTCAGTCACCAGCTCCTATGGATCGGTGTTTCTTTCGTCGCATTTTTTTGCTTTGCGCTTTTCGATGTCCGCTTTCTGCGTCGCACCGATGTTCTTGTCGGGATCTTCCTCTTTTTCTGCGGATTGCTCGTGATACTTTTTCTTTTGGGAAAAGTTTCGCACGGCGCGCAGAGCTGGTTTTCGTTCGGAGGATTTTCGTTTCAGCCATCTGACTTGACGAAGCTCGTCGTCATCCTCATGCTTGCAAAATATTTTTCTCGCAGACATGTGGAGATCAAACACTGGAAGCATCTCTTTGTCTCAGGATTGTACGCACTCATTCCTTTTCTGCTCGTATTTTTCCAACCCGATTTCGGTTCAGCGATCATTATTTTTATGATTTGGTTCGGTATGACGCTCGTCTCCGGTATTTCACGGAAGCATCTCTTTATTGTCACGATGGCAGGCCTCGTCGTCTTCGCAGGACTTTGGTTGTTCGTCTTTAAGCCCTACCAGAAGGCGCGCATCATGACTTTTCTCAATCCAATATCGGATATTCAAGGAGCAGGGTATAATGTGTATCAATCGACGATCGCGGTCGGTTCAGGTCAATTGCTCGGCAAAGGCCTTGGGTATGGTACGCAATCGCGGTTACAATTTTTACCCGAATATCAGACCGATTTTATCTTTGCTGCATTTGCGGAGGAATGGGGATTTATCGGAATACTCATCTTATTTGTGATCTTTATATGCCTTTTGTGGCGAATTTTGTACAACGCACTCTATGGTGCGACCAACTTTGAGACATTATTCGGATTGGGTGTGGCGATTTATTTGACGAGCCATATCATGATCAACATCGGCATGAACATTGGCGTCGCGCCGGTGACTGGAATTACGCTTCCGTTCGTGAGTTATGGTGGATCCCATTTATTGACGGAATTCATCGCGCTCGGCATTTTATCTTCAATGCGTTCGTACAAGCGCACGATGCATCGCGATGATATGCATAAAGAATTTGTAGGAGTGTAAAATATGAAATACGAAGCACTAATATCGAAATCCGAAATAATATCTAAATTTAAAATCTCAAAGCACGAGAATCTTTTTACTATTGATGATTTAGAATTTGTTTCGTTTTTAGAATTTAGAATTTAGAATTTTGCTGTATATGATTATTATTGATGGACGGAAAATACGAGACGAAATATTGGAACAATTACAGGAGGAAATAAAAAACCTTCAGTTCGTTCCAGTTTTTTGTGACGTCTTGGTCGGGGCTGATCCTGCATCGGAACAATACGTCCGCATGAAAAACAAGACAGCCGAAAAGATCGGTATCGAAACATTGCCGGCATCTTTTTCGGAATCCATCACGACCGAAGCGCTCGTTGCAGAGATTGAAAAATTGAATACCTATCCGCATATCTCGGGGTTGATCGTGCAATTGCCATTACCAGAACATATCGATGAAAAAAAAGTGCTCGATGCGATCGATCCGACAATCGATGTCGATTGTATCGGCAAAGAGAACAGTGAGCTCTTTTACGCCGGCAAACCCGGACTCGCATACCCGACTGCGCTTGCGGTCATGGAAATTTTAAATCGCACGGTGTCGGATCTTCCAAGTAAAAAAATAGCAATTATTGGAAAAGGAAATCTTGTCGGCAAGCCAGTTGCAACGCTCCTCATTAATCGCAACATTGTACCGATCGTGATCGATCGAAGTGTTGCTGACATCGGCACGATTACGCGCGAAGCGGATATTTTAATTTCTGCTGCTGGGAAAGGTGGTCTCGTGCACGGCGATATGGTCAAAGATGGTGCAGTTGTTATCGATGCCGGTACATCAGAATCATATGGCAGTATTGTCGGCGACGTTGTATTTGAAGAAGTAAAAGAAAGAGCGAGAGCGCTTTCTCCTGTGCCTGGTGGAGTGGGACCGCTTACCGTCGCGATGCTTTTTAGAAATGTTGTCGAAGTGGCAAA
>CALRFE010000064.1 GCA_943356425.1 Candidatus Nomurabacteria bacterium | reverse complement strand
GGGCGGTTTTTGATACGCCGGCTGGATCGGTCCACCACGGACTTGTTTGTCGCGCGCTTGTTCAACAACACGACTCGCAACAGTACGCGCAGTTCTGCCAGTATCTCGTCCTTGAAATTCGATACCGAGGGCCGAAAGTGATTCATACGAAATATTGTCCTGCTTTTCGCGCGGTGCCCGATATCCCGGCAACGGTTCGAGCTCTCCATTTTTAATTTTCAAAAGATCTTCTTTACAATACACCGGTAACCCTGGAGTCGGTTCAAAGGGAACGAAAATAGTTTTACCGCACGCGGCGCACGTTGCCTTGAATTTTTGATCACCATAAATAGAACTTGATACGGGCGCTTCGTTGTTCCCTCCTCCTTCTGTTCCTCCGCCACCGGAAGATCCTCCCATACCGCTCCATTCGTTGATCTGTTGTTCGACGATCTCGCGTGGCCTCGTGTAGAGTCTGCGCGACATTTCAATGATCTGCTCACCAACGTTCGCATCGTGATCGATCTCGATCGGCGGCAATGTTCGTGCAGAAAATGGACGCGAAGTGATACCGTCCACCATCAATTTCAAATAGACGTGATAGTTGGGCTGGTTGACGACATCTTCCGGTGTAAATTCTGGCTCAAATTCTTTTTCCAAGAAATCTGCATCAGCCGCGCCGACGCGAAAAACGATCATCGTTCCAACGTTACCGAATACCGCATCGCGTACTGCTGTACCGGATTCCGTCACGAGCTGGCCGATATACTGGTGTGCGATCGTAAGATTTAAGCGATATTTACGCGCCTCAGACAAAATGGATGCAAATGAATCAGTGACAAAGTTTTGGAATTCGTCGACATACAGATAAAAGTCACGGCGTTCTTTTTCCGCAATACGCACACGTTCCATTGCTGCAAGTTGGAGCTTGGTAATGATCATGCCTCCCAAGAGCGCTGAATTGTCTTCACCGATACGTCCTTTTGAAACGTTCACCAGGAAAATTTTTCCCGAGTTCATGATCTCAAAAATATCGATCGTCGATTTCGATTGTCCGACGACGTTACGTACGATCGAAGTTGAAAGAAATTGACCGACTTTGTTTTGGATCGGAGCAATCGCTTCATTACGAAACTGATCGCGCCATGCTTCGTATTCATGGATCCAGAATGCTTTGACGACCGGATCTTTTAGATTATTGATGATGCTCTGGCGATAATCTTTGTCGACGAGGAGACGTGGAATACCAAGGAGCGTTGTACCAGGAGTATCAAGAAGCGCAAGAATTGCATTGTTCAAAATGTATTCCATACGAGACGACCAAGCATTTGCCCAGATCTTCGTAAAAATACCCATGAGACCGGACGCGACCAAGTGTTTATATTTTGGATCATCAAGCTGGAGCACATTGAAACCAATATGAAAATCCGTATCAGCCGGATTGAAATAGATGACGTCTTTGACGCGTTCAGGAGGAATGGAGTGGAGAATTTCTTCGACGAGTTCTCCGTGTGGATCAACCACGCAGACACCTTCGCCGTTCTTAATATTCTGAACGATCATGTTCGAAAGCAGCACCGATTTACCGGTACCGGATTTTCCAAGCACGTACATATGCTGGCGGCGATCTTTTCGTTTGATACCAAATGCATTGGTCTTTCCGCGAAAATTCGTCCTACCAAAATACGTAATTTCAGAATTTAAAGGCACATCGTTCATTTATGGCTATAGTATAGCGCATTATATAAAATGAAGCGAGACCCCAAATTAGGTGTTAGGTGATAGTTTTTAGGTGTAAGGAGATACAATACCAGAGCGCGGCCGTAGGCCGCGCTCTGGTATTGTATTAAAGCTAAAAACTAACAACTAAAACCTATACCCTAATTTAAAGTACTTCTTGTTGATAACAGCTCTCGCAATACACGATCTCAGGTCTGTCCGGCGAATATGAAGTCTTAATTCCCTTTCCGCATTTTGCGCATTCGCGGTCGTAGAGTTTTGGCGAATTGACCCGGCTGAAACGCTTTTTGAAGCGGCAATCGGGACATTTTCGTGGAATCGGAAAATCAAAACGACGAAGAAGTGAGAGTTCTGCATTTACAATTCGGTATGGTTTTTCACACAAAGTGCAACCGAGCACTTCTTGTAAAATACTGTCGCCGACATCGCGGATACTTTCAGGAATTTGATCGGGCAAAAGCGTCACCGCATGTTGCGGAGTTTGTTGCGCTTTCCATCTGAAACCCACATCGCGCGCTTCTTCTTCATTCATCGGAAAATATTGCGCTGCTTGCGCTTCGTTGTAATCATAAAAGGACAGATCGTATGGCAAAAATTCTCCATACGGAAAGACTCTTCCTTTTTGATCGACATATGGACGCGCATTCATGTCTTCAATGATCTGCGCGCGCAATGTTTCGTATTCTTCTTTCGTGTATTGTTTGTTTAAAATGCAGTATTGTTTTTTTCGCATATTGATCGAACCGAAGCAATCTTTCGCGCCAACGACATATATACAATATTCAGTATTCTCGCAATTAGCCCAAGCGCCTGCACAATATCGTACGTTGATGCAATTTTCTCCGACCGTGATCGAATCGATCACTTTTTCAGAGTTCATTCCCCATTCGGTCATATCGTAACAATCGCGGGTCGACTTGAGTGTAAGAAATTGGCAATAAGCACTATCTTCGGCGCCGATCGCCTGATAGCAGTTTTTTGCATTTTTGCATTCATAAATATAATCACCAGATGAATTTGCATTTTGCGTCCCATAATATGCGCGACGTGGAAATGTCAACCAAAATTCCCGCACTTTCTTTTTCATCATTTGAATTCCAGCGTACGTATCAAGGCGAAACGAAGCAATGGTCGCGTCATATTCTTCTTTTGAATATGGCTCGTTGAAAATATGATAGCTCTTGTTGCGCATTCCGACACAGCCGAAACAATTTATACAGCCAGAGCAGTCTTTTGAAAAAGAGGTCTCGACACATGCATTGCAATTTTCTGAGAAAAATACTTTTGAGCCACTACAATCGATGACTTCGTACAGCAATTCTGAATCGGTCGACATGATCACTTCCATGGAATCTTTTACATGCGTGACAGTCGTGGAGTAAAGAACATTCTCTGAAAAATCAGCATTGAAAATAAGGTAGCAATCTTTGCAACTTCCCGCATGGTTTATATAGTCACTGCGTACGAGCGTCAGTCCGTCGACGATACGTCCCATACAGGGTACTTTTTTCTGCAATTCCTTCATCTGCTCGAAAAAATTGAGTGACGGATCGTATTTCTGTCCGAAATCGCACGGATCCCATTTGTCGCTGTACCAGCACACCGGACAATACACCGGTTGCGGCGCTTCTGGAGAAAAAACAGTGACGATACTTTTATCACAAAGACCACAATTACGCTTATAGAGCGTCCGTTCGTTCCGAAACATCATACGCCGCTGGAATCTACAGTCCGCGCACGTCAAAGGCTCTGGTACTCCGAGCTTCGCGTAAAAATCGAAGTCTTGTGCTTCGATCATAAAATCTTTTTTACAGTTTTGGCATTGTCGCGTTTCGTCGTGCATTTTCTAAAAACTATAAACTAAAACCTAACAACTAATTAACGCTCCGCGTTATACGGAGTCAGAATATAAAAAAATATTAGATGATCTGGTTCACGAGCCATTCGCGATATTCGGGATTAACGCGACGCACATCGACGCCGGCAACAAGCGGTGTTGAATAGCTGTGATTTTCCGAAATGAGCGCGTCAATATCCTGAAGTTTTGCTTCAAGTGTTGTGACCAAGAGCATCGCTCCTTCATGATCTTCAAATTTGTCTTTCCAGTTGTACATGGACTGTATCGGCCACATATCAACGCAAGCTGCAATTTTTTGATCAATAATGAGCTTACCCAATTTGCGGGCTTCGTCCATCGAGGCACATGTAGTGTAGATAAAAACCATAGAAATCAGGTGGCAGGTTTTAGCTGCCAGGTTTCAGCTTAAATGCAATAACCGACCTTTACAGGTAAAGTCTAGCATTCGGGGCGTCCAAAAACCAGCCTTAGAGAGGCTGGTTTTTGGACGTATATTTTTTAGACTTTAGAATTTTATATCAGTGGTTCTGCGTTCTCTTCTGCCTTTGCAACTTCATTTTTTCCTTTTCCGGTGATCGCCGCTTTTTCTTGCGCGCTACGAATGATTTGCGATTCTTCTTCTTCGATCAACTGTTGTGCCTTGTGCATCGGGATCGCATATTTCCTGCGCGATGCTTCTACAACTTCCCTGCGGTACGAAG
>CALRFE010000063.1 GCA_943356425.1 Candidatus Nomurabacteria bacterium | reverse complement strand
CGTCCGTGATGGCGACGTAATCGAATTCAAGATTTAGGAAAATAAAAAGCGTATTTTGCATTTAGTTAAATGCAAAATACGCTTTTGGTTAACGCTTCAACTTCCCTACCTCAATAGGATTACGCAGAACCACAAATGCTTCAGAAAAGAGGTTAATCTCTTCCTGAGACATTGGAACAGTTTGCCAGACGGAATCATTAATCATTGAAAAGGTGTGGTAACCGCCCGTACTCTCTTTGTGTTCACGGAAAGAATATTCAGCATTTCCTTCAATACGATTTTCTATATTAAATACAACCGTAAAATTCCTAAAGAAATAACTTTTATCCTGGGGCTCAAAATGCTGAATACAAGAATCAAATACGCTTTTTAAAATTCCCGGAAGACTTTCTTTTTTGGATGGGTGATACATACCACCGGTATAAGAACCGAAGTTTGTGTCAATGCTAAAGTAAAAGTCACTTTTGTCTGATCTTACTTTCTTAATGTAAATTTTTAAAGAATCTTTTTTCATTTTTTATGCCGTTTGTTAGACCAGTCTGCTCATCTGGGTTTTTAAATTTGAAATTTTTCTTTGATTTTAACATATCTATCTTATATGTCAAATCGTATCCACTACTATCTGTTACATGGCATATAACGGGTAGACTTGCTATGTAAAACTCTTTATTTTTTTGTGCAAAATCCGATTTTGCACAAAATAGGGAATTTTTGTATTTCCGGTAGCGAGCGAGTATTCATTTTTGAAAAGTCTTGCACAGCGCGTCGGCGCGAGCAGAGCAAAAATGTAGCAACATTTTATGTGTGCTTTTCAAAAATGAATAGGAGCGAGCATTTGACAAATTAAGTAAATTATGCGATAATCAAGAAAATTTTTTAAAACAAAAACCCAACTCATCATGTTTAAAGAAACCATGTACTTCGAAGATTTTCGCAATTCGTTCTTAAAAGAACTCACTGCGCTCAAAAAGGACGCGAATGGCTGTGAAGACAGCATCTCAAAATTTTACTGCTTGCTCGCAGAATCGGCACTGAATGCCATTAAGACAAAAGGAAAAAAGAAATTTGATTTCCTTCCTGACTTTGAGAAAAACACGAAGTCGCTCAAGAAGAATTTTACCCCGAAAGATGGATGTAAATCCGCTATCGAAAAAATTGAGTTCTTGTTGGAATTTTATGAAGACCGTGCTAAAAATGGTGAACAATGGGAAACAATTGAAATCGTGATTCTCAATGTTCTGATGACAATTTTTGCTGCTCTTAAGAATGGTCACTTGACCAGCGGACTCGCAAAAACCGTTTTCGAACAGGCAAATGCGACAGAGAGTTAAACACGCTCACTAAAAATTGAAAAGGTTCCACCCGGAGCCTTTTCTTTTTGGTATAATGACAAAATATGGAAAAAAATATTTCTACAATAATCAAAACAGGTGGCATCGGCGTTTTCCCGACTGACACGATTTATGGAATCATCGGTTCTGCGTTTTCGAAGCGCGCGGTCAAGCGGATCTATTCGGTCAAAGGACGCGATGAGAACAAGCCGTTCATCATTCTTATATCTCAAACCTCGGATCTCAAAAAGTTTGCTATAAACCCTACGCTAATTCGCGCGAATAAGAGAATACTCGAAAAATTCTGGCCCGGACCAGTAAGTGTTATTTTACCGTGCCCAGAGAAGAAATTTGAATATCTGCATCGCGGTACGAAATCGCTTGCGTTTCGTTTTCCTGCCAAGAAAAATAAAAAATTGCTCGCGTTACTCGCAAAAACTGGTCCACTCGTTGCACCGTCTGCAAATCCGCAAGGACTTCCGCCTGCCGAGACAATCGTACAAGCAAAAAGATATTTTGCTGACAAAGTAGATTTCTATGTTTCAGCTGGCACAAAAAAAGGAAAGCCGTCGCAGGTCATTTCCTTGCTCTTCGGCGACCCAAAAATTATTCGCCGATAACTTTTTCTTTTTTTGCGAATACCCAAAAACGATAGAGTGGATAGTTCCAGACAAAAAATACAAGAAGCGATGTCGTGACGCGCGCTATAAAATAGGGCGTGAGAAATTGCGACAGATATATCGTACCGAACGCGTTCAGTGCGAGGCAGCCGAGCCACACCGGAAAATAGCGGATACCCTCAGATCCAACGGTCCTTCCGGTCGGTCCGAATGCCCAGCCGTGCGCAATAGAAAAGAATGTTATTCCGTCTGCGATGACCCCGATCGTAATTGCGCCTGGAAGCCGGAGGTGAAAAAAACTGTGGCTAATAATTAAGATAACATAGTCGACAGCTGTCGCAGACAGCGATGCGATATTTGCGCGTACGAATGTGACGAGCTCTGTATGCCGTTTCTTGAAACTTGGATGTTCTTTTATTTCTCTGAAGAACACGGACACCCAGAACGGGAAGAGCCACACCGCTAGATCAGCGAACGCTTTCCAGAGCATCTGTCCTTCAAATCGTTGTTGTAGGTATAATTCTTGGAAGAGCATATAGAGCGTGAACAGGACCGCCAGCCAATTAGCGATTTTTTTGTTCCCATATTTTTCGATTAGAAAATAAATACCAAAGACGAAGAATGCGCCGAGCATATGAAAGAACTCGCGGTAGAAGAATAGATCTTTGCAATAATACGCATATCCGTGCGTCAAAGTACAAGAGGCGATCTTCGCATCATATGCTGTCCGTCCGCCCCAAAAATACAGGTTATCGGGGATCGTCTCTAAAAATGTATAAAGTGTATGCATACATGTTCTGTCGCGTGCAAAAAGAGTGTTTCTATTATACTATAGATAGGTTATCAATAACTAACAAAAACAATGGAAAATCAACCTACAACATCACAACCCAAGCTAAGTGTCCGCTTCTTTTTTCTCTCGCTCGGTTCACTCGTCGGACTCATTGTCTCGGCGACGTCATTCTTGAATCTCGCATTCGCAACGCTCGACAAAAAATTTCCTGATGTGTTGAACGCGACGTATCAATACGGATACAATACATATGAATTTACCGCAATGCGCAGTTCGCTCGCGACACTTATTATTTTCTTCCCGATATTTCTTCTGGTCTCATATTTTTGGAAAAAATACCAGCGTGGCGAAATGGGTCGCGTCGATGAGATCGTCCGCAAATGGATGATGTATCTCATCTTATTCCTCTCCTCGATCGTTATTGCCGTCGATCTCGTCACGCTCGTTCGCTATTTTATTTCCGGAGAAATCACAACGCGGTTCATCTTGAAAGTCGTCGTCGCGCTCGCAGTCGCGCTCATCGTCGGCTGTTACTACATGTTCGAGCTCATGGGAAAGAAAAAATTTCTTGGTTTCAATGTTGGTATCTGGACAGCGATAAAGGCGAGCGTATGGGTGCTCTTGCTCATCGTTTTCAGTTTCTGCGTCATGGGCAGTCCGTTCAAACAGCGCTTGCTCCGTCTTGATGATCGTCGTGTGCAGGATCTTCAATCGGTCCAGAGCCAAGTCATCAGTTATTGGCAACAGAAAGCGAAGCTTCCAGAAAAGTTGACCGACCTCGCGAACCCGCTCGGCTATTACAGTCTGCCAGTTGATCCGGAATTTGAAAAAGGCAAAGTCTATGAGTACGCAAAAAAAAGCGACTTGAGTTTTGAAATCTGTGCGACGTTTGCGATGCCGATGCCAAAAGGCTGGCAGGAATACAATTCTGGATATGGAAAAGGGATCTATCCTATGGCTATGCCGGCACGCGAAGGGGGAACTGACGTTGCAACATCGTATCCATACCCAGGTCCAACCGGTACAAATGATTCTTGGGATCACCAAACCGGACGCACTTGTTTTTCACGAACGATAGATAAAGACATGTATCCGGTGTATCCGAAAGGATTATAGTGATTAGGTGTTAGTGACTAGTTATTAGTATGGAAATAGAAAGTAAAATAAAATCATATAAAGATTTGATTGTGTGGCAAAAATCGTACGAATTGACAAAATTGATCTACACTTTAACGATGCGATTACCAAAGGATGAAATATACGGATTATCTTCTCAAATTCGTCGATCAGCTGTTTCGATCCCATCCAATATTGCAGAGGGGAGTCACCGGAAAACTAGAAAAGATTTCGGTCAATTTCTACATATAGCCTTTGGCTCAGTTGGTGAAGTAGAAACCCAGCTGTACCTTTGCCGTGACTTATATAATATTGATACATCCAATGCTTTAAAATTGATTGAAGAGATTAGTAAAATGCTGCGAGTCTTTATCAAAAAACTAGAAACTAATAACTAGTCACTAATCACTATACACATGAAAGATTACGACCATAAAAAAATCGAAAAAAAGTGGCAGAAGGAATGGGAGGCGAATAAGATCTACGAAACCAAGGAAAATTCCGAAAAGCCGAAACAATATATTTTGGATATGTTTCCGTACCCTTCAGGTGACGGGCTCCATGTCGGGCATCCGCGCGGATATATTGCCACCGATATTTATAGCCGTATGAAGCGCATGCAAGGATATACTGTGCTCCATCCAATGGGATGGGACGCTTTCGGATTACCTGCGGAAAATTTTGCGATTAAAAA
>CALRFE010000062.1 GCA_943356425.1 Candidatus Nomurabacteria bacterium | reverse complement strand
TAGCGCGCGCGAGGCACGCTGGAGATTTTCAGCTATTTTTGATAAAGTAAGTTCGAGCGGAATCATATAACCACTCAAGCACGAAGTGCTGAGACGTTGTAGTATGCAAACTGCTTTGCATGCGTCCGGGATTGAAGGCCGGAACATGTCGCTTTGCGACTGTGAGGCGGGGTCGAGAGTTCTTACGACGGAATTCACCTGTGGGTGAATGAGGAAGTTAGAAACTCGTGACCAACCCGACAACGGCTCCAAAATTAATTACGAATTTCAAATTAGGAATTACGAATTAATTTTGCCACCCTAGCTCAGTTGGTAGAGCACAGAATTCGTAATTCTGGGGTCCCGAGTTCGATCCTCGGGGGTGGCTCAAAAATTATTTTTTTATCTTGGATGATATTCCTCGTGTTCTTTTGCAATACCGAGATCTTTTTTTGCAAGTGCATGTGTGAATGCTTTTCCATACAGACCGAGGACTGTGAAAAATCCAACGGACTGTAATCGTCGGGCTGAAGTTTTTAAAAATATTTTTGGAGTGTATTTGATCCATCCATATTTTACGATACGACATGCGGTATCGGTGTCTTCTCCGTAAAAATCAAGATGTGTTGCGTATCCGCCGGCGCTGTCAATTGCGCTTTTTCGGATGAAACAGTTGCCTCCAATGATCACCCCGCCACGTTTGGTCGTTTGTACAAAAATACTGAGAAATTTAAAAATACTAACTTGACCTAAATAGGTGATCGTACGCAACCATGGAGAGGCATCGTAATACACATATGGGCCAGTTACACCAACCCAATCTTCGTGATCTGCAAGCAATAAAGCCCCTTTTGATATCCATTTTGGGTCAGGCAAACAATCCGCATCGAGTTGAGCGATAATACTTCCGGACGCCTCACGACGTCCGGCTTCGCGCGCAAATAAAAGTCCCTTTCTCGGTTCCGAAATAAGTTTTAAACGCGCATCAGAAAACCCACGCACGATGTCGCTCGTCTTGTCAGTCGAGGCATTGTCAACGACGATCACTTCGTAGTTCGGATAGTCTTGGGCAAGTATCGCTTCAAGCGTCTTTCCGATCCATTTTTCTTCATTATATGCGGGGATAACTACGGAAACTTTTTGCATAGAGATACTATAGCATTTTTCCCGTATGAGCCTTAGAAATTGACATATTCTAGGTATTACTGTATTATGTGCGAAAATTCTCTAACAAAAAACTTACAAAAAAATGGCTGAATTCAAAAATCTTCTCAAAGAACAATCTTCAGTGAAGGTTGTTCTCAATGGTGGCAAACATGAAATCGATGACGCTACTATTCCGTTTTCTATTGGCTTTGACAACAGTGTGGCGAATCGACAGCCGGCACATGTTTTACTGCTTGAAATTCCTCATAAGCAATATCAGTCGCAGAAGAATGAAGATCCCAACAGGGAACTGAATCTTGTGCACTCACACCTTGCGCATTTTGCTAAAAGAAAATTGTACGACCTAAATAAAGTTGATTTCATTCAATTTAGTTCGCCGGGAAAACACAATCTTATTTTTGTTCTTCTTGATGAGCTTGACCGTAGCGAGAAGAAAAAGTTGTTACAGAAAACAAATTTGCGCTCCGAATACGACACATGGTTTTGGTTTGACCAAATAGAAAATTTAGGCGGACATGTTGTTGGCTACAGCGAAGAACTTGTGGAAATTCCTGAACAATTTTTTGCCATCGCTCCCGAAAAAGGGATTCGAAAAGTGTGGCATCAATGGGTGAACCGTTGGTATCTTACTGACCCAGTGGATCAATGTGAATTTCGCAAGCGTGCAATACCGGCGACAACAATTCAACCGATTGCCTGGTTCGTAGGATTCCTGGTGCGATTTATCGCAGGAGCAATTATGAGCGCCGTAATGCTCGTTATCGGATTTTCCGCATTTCTTATTGGAATACAATCGAAAGGAATGTTTAAAAGTGTGCTAACGACACTCTGGCATTTTGCAGTCCTGTATCCAAAAGAAGAATGGAATGAAATCTTCTCAAGAGAATTTTGGTTTGAAGATGATAAATGGGAACAGAAATATAAAAAATATTCTATAGGAACATTAGAGTTCTATGTTCCTATTTCTATTGTCGGGATAGCTATCCAAATCGGATTATGGTGGGGATTGTTTACTTCTTGTCGCCTGATGTTTATGTCTCATGATATAGGTTCGGCTCTAGGATGGATGATCCTCTCTGCAATTCTTGTTATGGCGACGATGTGGCATTCTATTCTTGTAATAGATACGATGTCGTACAAAAAAATCAAACAATGGAGAGAAAAAACTTTTTATTCTCGTTCGTCAATCGACACTGGATCAGTTTTTGGGATAGTCTTCCTGCTCTGTATTCCGATAGCTCTGACTTTCATTTCAACACAGCTCTATTATCATATAGATGCTATCGGCTCAGGTGTGACCATCGCCACAAAAGAAACTGGCGGGTTTGTCGCTTCAAGATTCAGAGTCCTCAGTATAATTGTTGCAGTGGTGTCGTTGATTGTTTTTAGAAAAAGAATAGCGCAATTCATTTCGTTTGTCTTTAAACAATTAGGACGATTAATCACAGCATTCAACTCATGGTATGAGGAGAGCGATTTACGCAAATGGGTTCGGAAAAGTTATGAAACAAAAAAGCCCGCGTTCGCGATGAGTACTGTTGGTAATACGCAATCTGGAATTCCGAAACCGACGAAACAAGAAATTCGGACAAACTATCTGAAAACAGCTTTCGACATTAATCGGACACCTGATAAGGTTGATTTAAAGAACATTGTTGCTCCGACAAAAATAGGACTCGTTGTTCAAAAATTCAAGATCAGTTTCTGGTCAACTAAAGCCAAAGTTTGTAAGCCTTACGCAAAGTAGGAAAGTAATAAAATTGTCTAAAACGACAAACCCCCTCGATCATTCGGCGGGGTTTGTTTTATTTTCGGCAAAAGCTATACTTGGTTTTATGGAGGAAAACACCATCGATAACCGAATAACCGAGATCGAGGCCCGCATGAGTGAGGCGGATTTTTGGAATGATAAAGATTCTGCACAGGCACTCATTCGCGAGCTCGGCGAACTTCGTCAGAAAAAAGAAGGCAAGGCAGTATTTGATAAAGGCGATGCGATCATGACGATCATTTCTGGTGCTGGGGGAGACGATGCTGAGGATTTCTCGCGCATGCTCTTTGAGATGTACGCAAAATATTTTGCACGAAAAGGATGGACGTACAGCATCCATCACGAAAACATGAACGACCACGGCGGTTATAGAAATCTCACCATCGAAATCGAAGGCAAAGGAGTGTATGGCGCACTGAAACATGAAAATGGGGTGCATCGACTCGTGCGAACATCACCATTTAATTCGAAAGGGAAACGCAACACAAGTTTTTCGCTCGTCGAAGTAATTCCAAAAATTCCAAAAATGGCGATGCCGGAGCTCAATGAGGGCGATGTGGAATTTGATTTTGCCCGGGCCGGAGGCCCGGGCGGACAGAATGTCAACAAGCGCGAGACCGCGGTTCGTCTGACCCACAAACCGACAGGTATTACGGTGCTCGTCCGCGAAGAACGCTCTCAGGAACAGAATCGAGAGCGAGCACTTGAAGTCTTGCGCGGTAAATTGTTCAAAAAAGCTGAAGAAGAGCGCAAAGACCTCAAAGAAAGCATGCAAATTTCAAAAACAACTGAGATCGAGTGGGGAAACCAGATCAGGAATTACGTTCTGCATCCGTATAAGATGGTCAAAGACCTCCGGACCGGCGTGGAAACGAGCGATGTCAAAGGCGTGCTCGAGGAAGGTGATCTTGATGCTTTCATTGAAGCAGAAAAAAAGTTGTAGAAAATAGCGACTGTCTGTGGATGGAGCATATTTTCTTAACCCCGTGAAATATCATTTGCGGCAAGTGCCACATAGGATATTTAGGTTTCTTTATCTCTTGTATGTGCTAGAATAGACAGATGGTGTCCGCAAATGATATTTTTGCATTGCAAAAATATTTCACCGGGTGCTCAATTTTCTAACCACTCACTTCGCTCGCGGATAAAATTGGCATGATTTATTTCAACAACGTCACAAAAGCATATTCTCCTGATTCGATATCGCTCGATAACATCAACCTCACGATCAATGCAGGTGAGTTCGTCTCAGTTGTCGGACATTCCGGCGCTGGCAAGACGACGTTGATCAAGCTCATTCTTGCCGAAGAATCTCCGACGCAAGGAAATGTTTTTTTTGAATCTGTTGATATCCATCGATTGCACTCGTCAGAAATTACCAAGCTCCGCAGAAAGATCGGCGTCGTGTTCCAGGATTTCAAATTATTGCCGAACAAGACCGCGTACGAAAATATCGCATTCGCGATGGAAGCAGCAGGTAAGACCGATCAGGAGATCAAGAATGATGTTCCACATGTGCTCGATCTTGTCGACCTTGCAAATCGCATGATGCATTTTCCGCATGAGCTCTCGGGTGGCGAAAAACAGCGCCTTGCGATCGCGCGCGCGATCATCAACCAGCCCGAGATCATCATTGCTGATGAGCCGACGGGGAATCTTGATCCGATCAATACCTATGAAGTTGTCCAAATACTGAAAAAAATC
>CALRFE010000061.1 GCA_943356425.1 Candidatus Nomurabacteria bacterium | reverse complement strand
CTGTATGCCGGCGGTATTATCGACGGAGTTGACGGACTTGCCGGTGGAATATTTGCGATCATGTTCGCATCCTATGCGCTCATCGCGTTCTACCATAATCAGATCGATCTTGCTGCGTTTTCAATGACCGTCTCCGGAGGATTGCTCGCGTTCTTGTGGTTCAATATTCCGCCGGCACGCTTCTTTTTATCTGAGACGGGGACGATGGGGCTCACCACAACATTGGTCGTGGTCGCATATCTGACAGGAGCGGTGGTTGTTCTTCCGATTATCGCGCTTCCGCTCATCGTGACGACACTCTCAAGCTTGTTGCAAATACTTTCAAAGCGATATCGCAACGGCAAAAAGATATTTAGAGTCGCACCGCTCCATAATCATTTCCAGGCGATCGGTTGGCCGTCATATAAAGTCACTATGCGTTATTGGGTCGTCGCACTTATGTGCGCGGTTCTCGGGGTCATTATCACACTGTTAGGATAATTTTTTAAAAATATGCCACAGGAAAAAGAGAAGAAGATCGACCGTTTTTTCTTCACAATCGTCATCGTGCTCCTCGTGGTCGGCTTTGCGATGTTTCTTTCCGCTTCACTCGGGCTGCTCGCAAAGAACGAAGTTAAATTCTACGGTGTCCTTTTTTCTCAGATCGCGCTCGGGCTTGTCGGTGGTATTTCTGCGCTCATCATCACGTCAAAGATCCATTATAAATTTTGGCGGACATATGCATTTTATATCTTTCTTGCGACGATACTTTTGATGTTCCTTGTCTTTATTCCCGGACTCGGACTTTCTCATGGTGGGGCACGACGATGGGTGGATCTGCGCCTATTCTCTTTTCAACCAGCAGAGCTCTTGAAGCTCGGATTCATTCTCTATGTTGCAGCATGGTTTTCGTGGGTCAAACAAAAAGTGACCGATGTACGCTACGGCATCTTACCGCTCGGAATCATGCTTTGTATTGTCGCAGTTCTCCTCTTTATGCAACCGGATACAAAAAGTTTCATTTTAATGCTCGCTGTCGGAGGCTCGATGCTCTTTGTCTCCGGTGTTCCATGGAAATACTTGCTCGGAACATTTTTAATCGGGGTCATTGTGTTAGGTGGACTTCTTTTTACGACACCCTATCTACAGAGTCGTGTAAAGACGTTCATTGATCCGTCAAACGATCCAAGTGGCTCATCGTATCAATTACAGCAATCATTGATCGCGATCGGATCCGGCGGAGTCTTTGGTCGGGGTTTCGGGCAAAGTATCCAGAAATTTAGTTATCTGCCGGAACCACAAGGGGATTCCATTTTTGCCGTTGTGGGAGAAGAATTCGGTTTCGTCGGCGGTGTTATTTTGATCATTCTCTATATAGCATTTGCACTCCGCGGAATACGTATTGCCTATTATGCGCCAGATATGTTCGCGCGCCTTTTTGTGCTCGGCATCGTCTTGTTGATCACGTTCCAGTCTTTTTTAAATATCGCATCTATCATTGGCGTCTTTCCGCTTACTGGTGTTCCGCTCGTATTCATGAGCCAGGGCGGCACGTCGCTCTTCTTCTCTTTGGCCGCGATCGGTATCGTCCTTAATATTTCAAAGTATCAAAAATCACGACCCGTATAGAATTAGTCTAAGAAATAAGCTACAATACTAGGTATATGAAAATTGTTTTCACTGGTGGAGGAACGGGCGGACATTTCTATCCGCTCATCGCCGTTGCAGAAGCGGTCAATAAGCTCGCGGATGAAAGAAAGATCATTGAAGCGAAACTTTATTATTTTTCAACCGAACCGTATGATACGCGTGCGCTCTTTGAGAGCCATATCGAGTTCGTGTACGTCCCCGCCGGTAAACAACGGCTCTATGCATCTCGAAAAAATATTACCGATACATTTAAGGCAGGTTGGGGATGTATTGTCGCGCTCTTCAAACTTTTCCTTGTTTATCCTGATGTCGTTTTTGCAAAGGGTGGCTATGCGAGCTTTCCGACGCTCTTTGCTGCGCGCTTCTTACGTATTCCTGTTGTCGTCCATGAATCGGATGCATATCCTGGTCGTGTGACGCTCTGGGCTTCAAAATTTGCAAAAGCAGTAGCTATCTCATACGAAGAAGCGGTGCAGTTTTTTCCAAAGGAAAAAACTGCATGGACCGGCCAACCCATCCGTGCTGATATCTTGGAAAAGAAAGATCTTGGCGCGCTTGCTCATTTCGGACTTGCTGCGGACATCCCGGTCGTTGGAATTCTCGGTGGTTCATCGGGTGCCGAAATAATAAATAATCATGTCATTGATATCCTCCCACAATTAGTCGCATCATACCAAGTAGTGCATCAAACAGGTGCGCGGAATTTTGAAGAAGTACAAAACACCACAAAGATTATTCTAGAAAAATCCGAACACAAAGAACGCTATAAACCGATCGCATATCTTTCAAATGAAGATATGCAAATGCTTGCCGGTGTTGCAAATATTTTGATCACCCGTGCCGGCGGAACACTTTTTGAGATCGCTGCGTGGGGAGTGCCCGCAGTTGTTATCCCGATCGAGGTCTCAAACGGCGATCATCAACGCAAGAACGCATTCAACTTCGCGCGTGCCGGTTGTGGTGATGTGATCGAAGAGGGAAATCTCACCCCGAGTGTTTTGTTCGCAGAAATCGACAAACTCATGAAAGATACTGCGCGTCGTGCCGAAATGACGAAAAATGGCGCTTCGTTTTCAAAACCCGACGCTGCCCAAAAGATCGCCACAGAACTTATTTCAATAGGAGAAAGTCATGGTGGTTAGATTTTGTAAAAAAGCTCGAAACTGCTAGTATCGTTGTATGTCAGATTCCAATGAAAAAATCATTGTTCGCTTTGCGCCGTCGCCGACGGGATTTTTTCATGTGGGCTCTCTCCGTACAGCGCTCTTCAATTATCTTTTTGCCAAACAACAACGTGGTACATATATTCTTCGGATCGAAGATACCGACAAAGAACGTTCAAAAAAAGAATACGAGGATGATATTTTGGCGTGCCTCAAATGGCTAGGCATAACACATGACGCCTTTTACCGCCAAAGTGAACATGCGGAAGAACACAAACGATTGCTCAAAAAATTAGTAGATGAAGGCAAAGCATACGTCTCAAAAGAATCAGAGGTAGCGCAAGAGACAATCTCAACGAAAGCCGACATGACGAATCGCCGTGAAAGTGTCATTCGATTTAAAAATCCGAACAAGGTTGTTATTTGGAATGATATGATTTTAGGTCCGATCAGTGTCGACACGACGGATCTCGGGGATTTTGTCATTGCAAAAGATTTTGATACGCCACTCTACAATTTTGCGGTGGTTTCCGACGATACGGCGATGGATGTCACACATGTCATTCGCGGACAAGATCATATCTCAAACACACCGCGACAGGTCCTTATCTATGAAGCACTCGGCGCGCAGGTTCCGGCATTTGGGCATATTCCACTCATTCTGGCAGAAGACAAGGCGAAACTTTCAAAACGGAAGCATGGACTTTCTGTCGCTGTAAGAACATATCAGGATGAAGGGTACCTGCCTGAGGCACTCCTTAATTTCATGGCGCTCGTCGGCTGGAATCCGGGAACCGAAGAAGAAATTTTTACACTCAAAGAACTTATCGATCGTTTTTCGATCGCACGCGTACAAAAAAGTTCTGGTGTCTTTAATATGACAAAATTACGTTGGGTGAACAAAGAACACATCAAAAAAATGTCCCTTGATGAACAGTGCGCGAAGATCACGGAGTTCCTTGATGAAAATACAAAACAGCTCGCCGATCGAGAGCATGCGATCTTTGATCGCATTGTCCCACATATCTTAGAACGCATCGAAATATTTAGTGATGTCACTAAACTCTGCGAACAGGGCGAGCTCGCGTTTTATTTTCAAGCGCCAACATATTTAGCTGAAAAACTCTCGTTCAAAGGTACCGTGCTGTCTGAAGAAATTAAGACACACCTCATCCGCATCAAAGAAATCTTAGAAAACCTTTCGGAACTCGAATGTATGGACATCGAGATGCTCAAAAAAGCGATTTCTGCATACACTGATACGCTTCCGTCCCGTGGTAATGCGCTCCATCCGTTCCGGATGTCGCTCTCAGGGCGTGATAAATCACCTGATCCCTTCACAATCACTTCCGTCATCGGCAAGACCGAGGTACAAGAGAGACTACAGCGAGCTATCGACATGCTGTAAATGTTTTTGTAATAAAGTTCAGGCAAGTACGGTATACTATGTGTATGCGCCGTATCTGTATAATACTATTTTTAATCGCAGTCCTTTTTGGAGGATTTTTTTCTCTGTCGTATACACATGCGCAATCAGCTGATGATCTCCGCCAAAAAATAAATGGCCAAAATGAACAGATCGCCGCACTTGAAAAAGAGATCGCGAACTATCAGAGTCAGCTGACTGAACTTAGTGGCAAAAAAGATACGCTCACCAATGCGATCAAAGAGCTCGATATTTCTGCAAAGAAATTGAATACCGACATCAAAGTGACCGAAGCGAAGATCGGATCTGCTAATTTGAAATTACAAGAATTATCACTGACGATACATAGCACTTCAAATACGATCACTGATCGTGAAATTACTATACGGCGCCTTTTGCTCGCAATCCAAGAACAGGACAATAAAACGCTCGTCGAGCAGTTAGTGCTCTCTAA
>CALRFE010000060.1 GCA_943356425.1 Candidatus Nomurabacteria bacterium | reverse complement strand
AAATTGTCACTCATTTTTGGACTACTGCTCATCGTAGTGATTGTTTCGTATGGCATGTTTCGTAGTAAAGATCTCTTGATGGGCGTCAACATGTCAGTTGCTGGAATCGAAAACGGAGAACGCTTTTCAAATAATTTCATCACACTTTCCGGTATCGCAAAAAATGCGACTGCGCTCATCATCAACAATCGTACGATCCCTGTTGATCAAAAAGGATTTTTCAAAGAGAACGTCATTCTTCTTCCTGGCTACAATACGATCACCCTCAAAGCGCATGACAAATTCGGAAAAGCAACGGAAAAAAATTACGCGGTCTACATGGATAAAGAAACTGCGCTCGGTGTGGGTGAAGGAGACAAAAAACTTTAGGAAAAATTCATCTAGAGTTTGTAGAATATACAATAAGACGTTATCAATAATATTTATTAAACGGTCATGCTAAAGAAAAAAGAAAAAGCTCCAAAAGAAATGGGAGCAGAAATTGAAGATACTATTAAATCAATCCAGACCAAATTCGGCGAAGGTGCGATCATGAAATTAGGCGATGCTCCCAAAGTCGACATCGACGTCGTACCAACTGGTTCACTCGGACTCGACATGGCGCTCGGCGTCGGCGGTGTTCCCCGTGGACGTATTATAGAAATTTTTGGACCAGAATCTTCTGGTAAGACAACGCTCGCACTCCACATCGTTGCAGAAGCGCAAAAGAAAGGCGGTGTCTGCGCATACATCGACGCAGAACATGCAATGGATCCAGTCTACGCAAAAAATCTCGGCGTCAATATCAACGATCTCTTGATCGCACAGCCTGACACGGGCGAACAAGGTTTGGAAATTTGTGAATCACTCGTCCGTTCCGGAAAAATTGATGTCGTTGTCATCGACTCAGTTGCAGCACTTACACCAAAAGATGAAATCGAGGGAGATATGGGACAACAGCACATGGGAAAACAAGCGCGTCTCATGTCACAAGCACTTCGTAAATTGACCGCGATCACTGCTCGTTCAAAGACGATCGTCATCTTCATTAACCAGATCCGCATGCAGATCGGCGTCATGTTCGGAAATCCTGAAACAACGCCAGGAGGAAAGGCGCTTAAATTTTACACATCAGTTCGTTTAGATATTCGTCGCATCGCGCAGATCAAAAAAGGTGAAGAAGTAGTCGGTGGTCGCACACGTGTCAAAGTTGTCAAAAACAAAGTTGCCTCCCCTTTCAAACAAACTGAATTCGATATCATTTACGGTGAAGGAATTTCGCGCGAAGGAGAAATGATGGCGCTCGGTGAAAAGTTGGGCATCATTGAAAAATCCGGTGCATCGTATTCATATAAAAATAAAGAAGGCGAAAAAGTCCCGATGGGCCGCGGCTACGATGCAACGCGCACGTGGCTCAAAGAAAATCCAAAAGTCGTCAAAGATTTTGAAAAGGAAATCAGAGCACGGTTTGGAGAGATTCAGACAGCAAGCGCAGGAGAGTAAGATTCGATTATAAACAAAAATCTCTGAACTTTTTAAAGTTCAGAGATTTTTAAAATTTGTCTTTTCATTCTTTCGACACCTCTATTACATAGACATCGCCTGATTTCCCAATACAATATTCCACTCCAACAGAATCATTCTCGCTAATCGAATTATATAAGTCCTTGGACGCGGAAAATTCAGATTGAGAAGTTACATTTGGCTCTGAATTGAACTGAATCTGTAACTTATAAGTTGCTGGGTGCGAGTTCGGAACGATTACGCTTCCAATTATCATAGGTGATGTAGAGGGTTTGGAATAGCTTTTCTCAACACAGGTTCCTTTGGTATGTAAGACTGGCTGTCCTTTTATATCTATCTGTTCATAGATAGAAGAAGAAACCAAACCTGCTATTAACAAAATAACTATCCAGCAAAGAAAAGAAATACCACCCGTGAGAATGTAATCAGAAATAGTAATTGGTTCCACTAGGTCGTGAAAAATCGACCGAGCTATGAAGAAACTACACAGAGTCGCAATGACAAAAGGAATTAAGAAAATTAGCTTCATGATTGTAAGGATTTTTAAAAAATGGTAACATATTTTAATATAAATGTCAATTGTCTTGAAAAAGCTCTATTTTTAGGCTATACTCCTCTTATCTTATTAGTATTTATTACTGACAGCTGAAACCAGAAAGCTGACAGCTTGCTCTTATGTTGGAATACAACGAAATCAAACCAGGAAAAATAATCATGTTCGAAGACGGTCCATGCGAAGTCTTGGATTATCACGTCGCTCGTACACAACAGCGCAAGCCACAAAACCAGACGAAGCTCCGCAGTCTTATCTCGGGCAAGGCATACAACGCAACCTTCCACGTCTCGGACAAAGTTGAAGAAGCAGATATCACCAAACGCGAAATCAAATTCCTTTTTGCGAACAAGGGAGAATTTTGGTTCTGTGATCCGACTGATCCTTCTAATCGATTCAAACTCGACGAGAAATTGATCGTGAATTCAATAAAATTTTTAAAGCCAAATGAAATCGTTACTGGACTCATCTTTACGAACGACGATGATGAAGAACAGATCATCTCGGTCAAACTTCCTGTTAAGATGACGTTCACCGTCAAAGAAGCTCCCCCATCAATCAAAGGCAACACTGCCAACGGCGGTGGAAAAGTTGTCATCCTCGAGAACGGCACAAGTATCAATGCACCATTTTTCGTTGAGACTGGCGACAAGATCATCGTCAACACGGAATCAGGAGAATACGCAGAGCGCGCATAATATTTTTGCAATAAAAAGACCGCTTGGAAAACCAAGCGGTCTTTAAAATTATATTACTCAGTCAAACAACTGAACTGAATCGGCGCTTCTTTCGCGTGCAGATGTAATCGTTCTTTCACATACTTACGGCTCTTGTCAGTATTGTGCTCGGGATCGTTTGGCATAAACACTGAATAACCAGAAGTATGCGTCCACTTACCGACCAATCCTGCTGTGATGATAGAACCGTCGTCTCCGAGCGTCACTGTTATTTTTTCATGATGATGGAATCCGATGCATCCGGTTATGATCAAGAAAGAATCCTGCGGGAAAGAGACCGTGCTAAACGCTTCATTGAAAAGTTTCTCTGAGGAGATCGGATTTACAATAGGATTTTTCGTCTCAACGAGCGCATTGTAATTGACTTCGAAAAAATTGCTTTTGGAAAATTTCACCAACTGTGGAGCAAATCTCCCTTTGAGTGCATGCCGAGAACGCAAGAGCGTCACAAGATTCATGAAAAAGAGATACGCAAATATAGCTTCTCCATGCGCACGGGCATTCTCACGATATAGTTTTGCGAACGCAAACTCACTATTCAAGTTTGCTTTTGTCATCAAGGCAAAACAAAACTTTATATCCTCTAAACTCGACCTGATCTGTTGTTTAATAAAAGTGTTCTCTTCTCCCAGATCCATATCGCCATAAAAAGGAGGATATTCATTCAAGAAGAATGCTATCTCTTTGAGAATATCAGGGTTCCCACCCGTCTTCATGTACTCATCAATGAGCATCGTCAGATGTTTAGGGGCAGCAGCTACGACAATCGGTAATTTGTTTTTCTCCAGCGCTTCCTCTATTTGCTGGGTCCCGTAATTGAGCGCATGTTCATAGAACGCAAGCGTCAATGGCTTTCCTCTGAAAAGGATTATTTTCGAGGATCGGTATTCATTTTTTCTCATAACAATGAAGTTTTTTCAAAGCGTACGCTTTTTGTGAGAGTTTGTCAAAATAGAAAAGACCACGCCGTAGGCGTGGTCTTTTTCTTAAAGCTATTCAAGCTGTGGAAGCTTTGTGAAGCTAGTCAAGCTCTTATTTAGCGATATACGGGAGCAATCCCATAAATCGAGCACGCTTGATCGCAAGTGCGACTTTGCGCTGATTCTTTGCAGTAACGCTCGTACGCTTGCGCGCAACGATACGTGCATTCGGATTCATGAACTTTTTCAAGATATCGATATCTTTGTAATCGACATGCTTGATGTTGTTTGATGAGAAGTAGTCTTGTTTCACGACAGATTTTCTTATGAGCGAGGCGAATGTAGAAAATCGGAGTGTCTTAAAATTGCCAATTCTCTACGGGCAATTTTAAGACGGTGGTACATACACTCGATGCTCACGATATTATATTGATAATGTTTTTAATTGATTAGAACGGTATATCCGCTGGATTCACATCCTCGTCCGGATATTCGATCGTATCAAGCTGTTCTTCTTTTGCAGGTTTTGCTGAAGAAGATTTTTCAGACTGATCTTGATTGTATGAACTTCCTGCACCACTTGCGCGCGGACCAAATTGGAAATTCTCTGTAACGATCTCCGTCTTGTACTTTTTCTGACCGTCCTGTTCCCAACTGCGTGTTTGGAGGCGTCCTTCAATGTAGAGTGAACTTCCCTTTTTGCAATATTGCGCAATGAGTTCTGCTGGCTTTGCGAATGCAACGATATTGTGATATTCAGTTGCATCTTGTTTCGCGCCGTCCTTATCTTTCCAAGAACGATTTGTCGCGAGTGCAAAACTTGCAACTTTTATTCCTGATGGGAGCGCTCGGAGTTCAGGGTCGCGTGTGAGGTTTCCTAAAACTTGAACTTTGTTGATATACACGACAGATTTTCTTATGAGCGAGGCGAATGTAGAAAATCGGAGTGTCTTAAAATTGCCAATTCTCTACGGGCAAT
>CALRFE010000059.1 GCA_943356425.1 Candidatus Nomurabacteria bacterium | reverse complement strand
GCCATACCACCGAAGAGCGATGCTTGATTTTCAGATCCTTCTTTTTGTGCAGCTTTGTTGTACGCCAAGAGATCTTCAATATTTCCTAATATTTGTCCACGTTCGCCGATGTTGTCGAACGCGCCACATTTTGTGAGCGATTCCACTGATTTCTTGTTTACATTTTTGTGCTTGATGCGTCCAAGAAAATCAGCGATGGAAATAAATGGACCATTTGTCTTTCGTTCGACAATGATCGCATCGGCGATATCGGTACCCAAATTTTTGATCGTGTGGAGCCCAAAACGGATGACGCCGTTTTTGCCGGTCACGCGTGCCGGATCAGGCATATTTTCAATGACGGTAAATCCGCCAAAACTCTCATCAATATCGGGCGGAAGCACTTCGATGTCCATATGCTCACACTCGCGGATAATTTCAGCGATTTTTTCCGTATCGCCCGATTCTGCGGTCAGGATCGCACTCATGTATTCGACGGGGAAATTCGCTTTCATGTACGCGGTCTGATATGCGACCAGTCCATAACTTGCAGCGTGCGCCTTATTGAATCCGTACGCAGCGAACGGTTCGATCAGCGCCCAGAGTTCTTGAGCTTTCTTTTCGCTCATATTATTTTTTACGAAACCGGAAAGCAACTTTTCTTTCTGTGCTTCCATTTCTGCTGGAATTTTTTTACCCATCGCTTTTCGGAGCTTATCCGCTTCGAGCCATGAATATCCACCGAGTTTGATCGCGATCATCATGACATCGTCCTGGTAGGTGATCACACCATATGATTGATCGAGAATATCGCGCATGCGCGGATCAAGATAGCGGACTTCGCCCGGATTGTGTTTTCGGCGGATGTATTCAGGGATCGATTCCATCGGGCCGGGACGGTAGAGCGCGACCATCGCATTGATGTCAGTGATCGTCGTCGGTTTGAGCTGTTTCAAATATGCAGTCATGCCGGAGCCGTTCAATTGGAACAATCCTTCCGTCTCACCACGCGCAAGTATTTCAAATGTATGTTTATCGTCACGTGGGATTCTGTCGAGATCGATGTCGATGTTGCGTAGTTGTTTGACGAGCTTTACTGAATCTGCAAGGATCGATAAGTTCCGAATACCAAGAAAGTCGAACTTTGGAAGACCGACTTCTTCTACATAATGCATGTCGTATTGTGTGATGATTGCGCCACCTTTTGGATCAAGTTGTACGGGGGTAAATTCATAGAGCGGTCGCGGTGCGATCACTACACCTGCTGCGTGCACGGATACGTGACGCACACAGCCTTCCATCTTTTTTGCAAGATCGATTATTTTTTTTGTATCAGCTTCTTTCTTATATGAATCCTTGAGTTCAGGTACCATTTCAAGCGCACGTGTGATCGTCATCGGAAATCCTTGTGAACCCATCGGGATCAAGTTCGCAAGGCGATCGCCGATGCCATACGGGTAGCCCAACGCCCGTGCGACATCACGCACTGAGCCACGTGCCATCATCGTACCGAATGTACCGATCTGCGCGACCTTGTCTTCGCCGTATTTTTGTTTCGCGTATGCGATCACTTCGTCGCGTCGATTATCGGCATAGTCCATGTCGATATCGGGAAGTGACGGGCGCTCAGGATTTAAGAAACGTTCAAAGGGAAGTTTGTAGACGAGGGGATCTACATTCGTGATATTGAGCAGATAGGTGGTCAGAGATCCTGCGACCGATCCTCGAATGTTGGTCAAAATTCCATTTTCGTGCGCAAAACGCAAAAGATCACCCACGACCAAGAAATATGCGGGATATCCTTTTTGTTTGATGACCCCGAGTTCATATTCAAGACGATCGACATATTCTTTTGATTGTGGAAGTTCGCGGAATGCAAAACCTTCGTATGCGAGCGCGCGCAATTCTTCGTCGGCGGATTTTCCGGAGACAATGGGGAAGTCGGGGAAATATGCACTGCCGAGATCAATCTCATAATCTTCGCAAAGGTCTGCGACGAGCATCGTATTGCCGACTGATTCTGGTACGTCTTTGAAATATTCAAGCGCAGTTTTTTCATCAATCAGCGAAAAATCATCATCAGAGAATTCAAACTTCCCCGTTTCTTTACCGTCGTGTCCGGTGTTCACTTGGAGGAGCGTGTGGTGGGCTTCATGATCGTCCTTGCACGGATAATGTGAATCCTGTGTTGCAACGACGGGTATCGTGTGTTTTTTCCCGAGCGCCACGATTCCATCGCGCAGTTTCTTGTCGTTCTCGATCGATTCGTGCGATTGCACTTCGAGGAAATAATTTTCCTTTCCAAAAATATCTTGATACTCGCGGATGAGCTCGTCCGCCTTTTCAAAATTTCCCTTGAGTACGGTCTGTGAAAGTTCGCTTCCCATACAACCAGAAAGCGCGATGACGCCCTCGTGATATTGGCGGAGGATTTCCTTGTCCATGCGCGGCTTGTAATAATAGCCTTCGAGGTTTGCGATCGTGACTAATCGTATGAGATTTTTGTAGCCTTGTAAATTTTTTGCAAGGAGCGTCAAGTGATAGTACCGCTTACCATCGGTGACCGCAGTTTTATCAGTTCGTGCGCCGGCGGTCATGTATGCCTCAACACCAACAATCGGCTTGATGCCATTTTTTTTGCAAAGCTTATAGAACTCGATCGCGCCATACATGTTGCCATGGTCAGTAAGCGCGATCGCTGGCATATCGTGTTTTTTTGCGATTTCAATCATCTCAGGTAGCTTGGTTAACCCGTCTAAGAGGGAATAATGGGAATGAGTATGAAGATGGACAAATTTGGAGCTCATTTGTCCATATAGTATAGCAAATAAAGGTTATATTGACAAAAATATTAAATATGATATAATCATTTCAAATTAAAAAACCAATGAAAGCAGAACTTGCTAAAGCAAAAGCCCTTGATGTCTATCAGATGCTCATAGATCAGGGCTTTGACTGTCTGAAGTTCCCAGGTGGAACCAGCAGAAACGGAAATTTTTTCGAAGGCGGTATCATTTACCGTTTTAATGAACAAGGAAAGATCCAATTTCTTTTAGTGCCTTACAATTCTCATTTTTTTGAACATGAGTCAGTAAGTGCTAAGCCAGAAAAAGAAACTGAAAATGCGCTGTTACAGAGAGAAATTTTTGAAGAAACCGGACTCAAGATAAAAGATTCCGCGCTCAATGCAACTGATAATACGGTCTTTGAAAAATCAGTACCCGACAAACGTCCAACACATGTTGGACAATTCCACAAAAAGAGATTCAGAAGATTTCCTCTTGAATCGTGCGAGGGCGAAGTCGCTTCGTATACCGGTAAAAATCCAATAGAACCTGAAACTGGCTCTCCGTTATGGCTCGAACTCGATGTGCTTGCTGTGGTGTTTTCGTTTGACGGTAAAGATGATTGCCAGCTCATTCATTCTTCACACTTACATCTTGTGAGCGCAAATAGGATAAAGGATTCTCTTTTGTTGCTCGGTGTCGAATTCTTTTATGGATTGTAAATTCATCCGATTAAAGAAACGCCTCGTTACTTCATGTGACGAGGTGTTTTTTATTGTATGATGCATAGTATGCAAATAGTTATTGGAATCGACGAAGTGGGACGAGGGCCGATCGCAGGGCCGGTATGCGTTTGTGCCTTCAAGGCCAAACGCATACCGGCCCTGCCCAAGTCGCAAAAACTTCCGCTTCGTGATTCCAAAAAACTGACACGAGCACAACGCGAACTTTGGTACGCACAAATTAAAATTTGGCAAAAAGAAGGGAAGTGCGATTTCGCGGTCACAATGATCTCCGCAAAAATGATCGACAAGATCGGCATCTCAAAAGCGATCAACCGAGCACTCATTCGTTCGCTCAAAAATTTACAGAAATCAAACGTAACACTTTTAAGCGATCGCAGAAAATCGTTACTATTTCTCGATGGAGGACTGTATGCTCCGGCACATTTTAAAAATCAGAAAACGATCATAAAAGGCGACGAAAAGGTCACCGTCATTTCACTTGCTTCGATCGTCGCAAAAGTGACACGTGATCGACACATGTATCGTCACGCAAAAAAGATGCCCGAATATGGCTTCGAACAGCATGTCGGCTACGGTACTCGTGCACATTACCTAGCGATCAAAAAACATGGACTCTCAGATTTGCATCGCCGGAGCTTTCTTAAAAATCTTTGACGAGCACGAAACATAGGTATACAATTCCAGAAAACTTCTAAACCCACCACACTATGTCCAGTACTTCTTTTAAAACCAACAAACAGAACGGCGGCAATCACGCTCATCGTCACGAAACATTCGTAGCCCATGCAAAAGGACACAAGATCATTTTTGAAGAGATCTCTTCGCGCAACATGCTCGCCGTATTGCATTCGGAAGCAGTTCCGTCCGGCAACGAAGATGCCGTAACCCTTTTGAAATTATTGGAAGGTCTTCATGAAAATGATATGAGTCAATTCGATCTCGTCCGTGAAAAGAATGATCAATACCATGTGTCTTTTTTGCCAGTACAGAGCTTGTTTCTTGATAAGGTAAAACTCTGCAATTCACCCGACGCATATTATCAGGAACAAAAACAAGAGTTGCATGCACTTCGCAAATTGAGTCCGATCCCGCTTTCTGAACTCATCTATATGTGTCGTCAGAAAAACATCCAAGGACTGATGTCAAAGCATTTTTTAGGGATGACCGCCATCGAATCACCTGTCACGATCGGCAAAAAGATCAAGTATCTG
>CALRFE010000058.1 GCA_943356425.1 Candidatus Nomurabacteria bacterium | reverse complement strand
AACTCTGACGAAACACCTGAAGTAGCAAAGCTTACAGCTGCTTTGTCGTCTGCGAAAGATGAGACCGCGTCAGCAGAAAAAATATTGGCCGAGAAAAAAGATACGCTTGCCGAATTGACCGCTCTCAACGAAGAGCTCTCGCTCACCGAAAAGATTTCCGCTGATATTGAAAATATCGATACCGCTATCACTGGAGGAAAACTTGATGCTCCGACAGAAAAAATTTTGATTGAGAAAAAAGAAAAATTGCTCGAACTCAAGAACAAACTGACCGATAAAGAGACCGCTGATGCAAGCATGCTTACTGCGCTTGATACAGAAGAAACAAATTCACTCAAAAATCTCGAGGGAACACATCGCAAGAATCTAGCACAAACACAAGAAGAACTCGTGCTTGCGGCAGAAAAATTGCCCGTTCCAGAATACGCCGACAAGATCTGCGTACGTATCGCACGATCAAATGGAGATATCGAGACTGATTGGGTTGTTGCGCCATTTCAAGACGGACGTTTAGATAATATTGTTATTGTAGAAAAAAAAGAAGGGGAGAATATCACCACTAAACGCATCCCGCTTGATGAGCTCACCCTCATCAACAAAGATATTGCGGGCAAGCTCGCCGACACAAAATATAACATCCAAGTGATCGAACAACAGGCAACGAGTACTACGGAAAAAGACGAGCGACCTGGACCATTTTTCATCGATGTTGAAAACGAAGACGAACAAAAAGATGAGAACGGTCTGACAAAAAAAGAACGTGCAGAGATCGTTGAAGATCTGAAAAAAGAGATCGTGGCCTACATGGCGCTCGGAAAACAGATCGAGGAACTCGAGAAGCAGATCGCGGAAGAAGAAAATAAATCTACAGATACAACTGAGAATTCTCCATTGGAAGAAAAAACAGCGTACGATGGATCGAAAGTAACAGAGGAAGAACTTACGAATCTTGAAAAAAAGAAAGATGCTTTGGAAACGGAAATTACAGCAGAAGAGGAAGCATTGGATTCATACTATAAGAAATACCAAAAACAAGAAAAGAGAGATCGTGATTCATGGAGTATTGCTTTCGGCTTTAAGAAGAGTACCTCCGAAGCGATGTACACCACCTATAGGGAAATGGTCAACGAATTCAATAAGAAAAAAGAAGAACATGCTAATTTGGTAAATGAATATTGGGATAAGCACGATGCACATAAAAAATGGAAGGAGGAATCTCAAGAGAAAGCTCGCTTAGAAGCACTTGAGCAAGATAGAAAAGATCACCCGCTTCGAAATTATATTTTTGACCAAATGCATCCTGGTGCAAAACGATTTCTCAATGTCTGGGATGAAAATAAAATAGAAGTAAAAGATATCGCTGATAATATTAGTGAGGAAGAAGATAAAATAGCGGTCTTTAGTTACGGAAAATTACTGCCAGGGAGACAATATGCGGTAAAGGCTACCGGCAATGGATTCGGCTTGTGTCTTGAAAATAATGACGAACTTGAAGATACGAATGGTGCATTTATAGAGGGCTGGCAAGAAAAGGCAAAATGGCGGATCATCGGACCAAAATATGATGTTATTGCAAACAATCTGAACTTCGAAGATGGAGAAAAATTACTCAAGGAAAAAGCGCACGAATATCAAAAAGAGATGGTGGTAAAATGGAAAGCATTACAAGAAAATAAATAAAATTTTATGGAGAACAACCTGCAAGACCAATTGAATAAATTGAAAGAAGAACAGGCAAAAAAAGGTGCTGGCATTTCAATGCTTGCAGGAAAACTTGGAATGAATTTTGATGCGACCACCGGAGATCTTACTGAAAATAAAGCTGAGCCTGCTCCAACAGTTGTTGAACCTGAAAATGAAAATCCTACAGAACCTGTGATTCCACGCGAACCACGATGGAAAACCGAAACTGAAAAAAATACCGAAGGATTGCGATTGATGCAAGCGCTAAACGACGCGCGTGCAATTGCTGCAGAAGAAAAGAAAAATCGGACATTTGCTGAAAAGGCAAAATCGCTCATCGGTAAACAACCACAAAATCAAACGTACATGCAAGCTCGCCAAGCATATTGGGAGTTCCTTTACGATGCAAAGCGTGATGAGTTTGAAAAAGCAGGAATAGGAGCTGATCAAGAAGAGCTGGATTACCAACTTCATATATATACTACTGAGGAGCTCTACAAAGAGATTGAGAACGAGAATGCGAATCTTGTTGCACTTGAATCTCCTGCAAAAAATAACTTCGTCAAAAAAGCATGGAAGTGGTACACATCCGATGATAAAGGAATGCTTGATCGTGGAGAAATAACGCGCATGCAATGGTTCGGGAGAAAGCTTGGAAAGATCGGCGTGACCACGGCGATCTCAACGGCAGTGCTTGCAGGTACGGCATCTGTCGGAATTGGTGCAGGTGTTGGTGGAGTAGGAGCAGTCGGATGGAGAGTCGGACGTTCAGCAATTACTGCATTTGCACTTTCTCCAGTAACGAAAAAAATTGTTGGTGGAATCAGTAAAGGAATTGATAAAGGATTCGATCGGATGGGATTTGATGAAGGGGTCAGTAAGAGAGGTATTTTTAATAATGAAATCGTAGAGAAAGGAATCGAAGGGAAAGTGGACGAAATTGAGAAAAGTTTCCGACGTACAAAAAGTGCCGAGAAATGGCTTAAGACTACCAAGATGGCGACCAAGCTTATCGTCATGGGTGGAGCTGCATTTGCAGTTTCTGCAGTAACACAGACAGAGTTGAAGGCGATGGGTGTCGGTAGTGCAAACGAAGTCGCTGCAGCGCAACATTTCAACGAAAGTCTTGGAATGACGGGAGGACACCCCATCCCGAAAGGTTTTAATACGAGCGATACTGTTGATTACAGAAAATTACAAGGCGTTATTGATACTACAAAAGTCAGTCCCGATACGACAAAAATAAACCTAGCGCCAGCAGATACCATACGAGCAGATTCGACGAATGTTTCACTTTCTGACAGCACAAAGATCGAAAGCGACAGCTTGAAAGTTGCACCCGCTGACAGTCTTAACGTATCGAGCGATAGCACCACGATCGAAACTGACTCGAGCGGTGTCGAGATAGAAAAGCAAATACCTGAGGGTGCTGAAGTGGAGGGTGTTGTGCCTCCAGTAGTTCCAGAAACTGATGTCGTTGAACACGGCCTGAAATCTGAATTGCATATTACGCTCGGAAAAGATGGCGTTCCGCCTGCGGCGGAACGCGTATTCACTGAGATCGCGCTCGATCACATGGACATCGGCGATGGTTTTGATGTCGCCGATGGTGCAAAGGCACTCAACATCTCACAAAATCTTTTAGAGCTTTCGTCTGGACACAATGTCGCAGGTCTTGATGCAAAAGCATTTTCTGAGTTTGCAAAATTTGATCCTGCAACTGGAAAGATCGATATCACCGACCCAGCAAAATGGAATGAGGCTCTCGGAAAATTGGAAACACATGCGAACGAACTTTGGGATAATGGCACGCTCAAAGCTGAAGGTGGAGCTGCCTCATATGTCGATCAGATGAAGGACGACACATGGTTGAAAGCGCTTCACGCAGAGCATCTTGAAAAATTGCACGATGCTGCTGGGGCTGAAGTTTCTACTGGTATTGTGGGACATGATGACATCGCCGCCGACAAGATCGCGGACCTCCACAAAGAACTCGACGCACTCTATCCGGATGGACATGATGTTCCGCATGGAGCAAGTACTGTGACCGCGAACGCTTCTGGCAATTTGCTCGATGCAAGTGGCAAACCAGTATCGACTGCGGATATGCTCGCGATGGGTCCGGGTAATACTGTCATCGGTGGAGCACCATACCAGAATTTAAGTGGTGCCGATTTTCATCAGAGCCTTGCTGGACTTTCACCAACACAAATCGAAAACTTGATCAACACACACAAGTTACCGCCATTTGAAACTCTTTCTGGACCAGAACAATATGCGGTTACACAGATACAAGTGCGAATGGATCTTACAGAATATGCAAAAGATACTTATAAAAACATGCCAACAGATACTATTGTCGAGGACTGGGTAGACGCCGCAAAGACCACCGATCTTTCAACCGCACTTAATGACACTGACTTTGTGACTAAGAACGGCATCGCATCGCTCATGTACCATCTGAAATTTGAATTCGGCAACGGCGATATCGAACAAGGAGAAGGAGCACTTCGAGATTACGTGACCAACAACAGCAATCCAAACATCTGGGATGCGCTCGAAGAATCAGCTCGCGCAAAACTCGTCCAATAAATAATACACAGTGCTTTTATCGGCATAACAAGATACAATTAATCATATATGGATCCACAAGTACAAAAGAAAATAATTGAGATACTCGGCATCGGTGCGCTCCCGGAAGAAAAGCAGGGCGAAGTGCTCATGCGTATCGGTACGATCATCTTCCAAGAAGTTGTTGCGCGTGTATTTGATGTCTTATCTGAGGGAGATCGCGCGGAACTTGAAAAGAAATTCGACAGCGATGCAGGATTTGAAGAAGTGTTCGGCTTCATTCGAGAAAAAGTGCCGAACTTGGATGCGATCGTCGAAGAAGAAGCGAGCCGGTTCCGCGATGAAGCACAGAAGGTGATGGGAGCGTAGAGAACAGCTTCTTAGCTTCCAGAGCTTCACGAGTTTTGAACACAATAATAAAAATACGGAGGAATTTTTTCCAAAGAAAAAATTGCTCCGTATTTTTATTATTGAATATGCTATAGTGGTCTTACTTA
>CALRFE010000057.1 GCA_943356425.1 Candidatus Nomurabacteria bacterium | reverse complement strand
AAAGTTATATCGTCGATATAGAACTCGGTGCCTGGTTTGAAAAGATCGCAGGAATTTTAAAAAATAAGGATGCTATTAAAACTGCCTCAAATTATATAACTTCAGATTTTCTTGGACTCAAGAAGAATAATTCTGATGTGAAAATGCCGAGCGCCGAACACTTTGCAGAACTTGCCGAGATGCTAACGGACGGCAAGATCAGTTCACGTGCAGCAAAAGATATTTTGGCAATGATCGTTATCGAAGATGCGTCACCGATGAAAATTGCCGAAGAGAGAGATCTGCTTCAGAAAAATGATGAGGGCCCGCTCAAAGAAATCGCGCAAAAAATTATTGACGCAAATCCCGCTGTCGTTGCAACATACAAAGGTGGTAAAGAAAACGCGCTCATGTCACTTGTTGGGGCTATTATGAAAGAAACAAAAGGCTCTGCAAACCCCGCCGTTGTGCAGAAAGTTCTGAAAGAGTTGCTGAATTAATCCCCTCCTTATCGAGGAGGGGTGCCCGATAGGGCGGGGTGGTGATTGTATGAAAACAATTAATAACACTGTAAATTCAATTTCATTACGGAAAAATTTAAGAAATAATGCTACACCGCAGGAAATTTTACTCTGGCTTCAATTAAAAGATAAACAGCTCGGATATAAATTTCGAAGACAACATGGTGTTGGTTCGTATGTTCTCGATTTCTATTGTCCTGAAAAACTACTGGCAATAGAAATCGACGGATCGCAACACTACGAAGAAGCTGCTGTCGATTATGACCAGAAAAGAACTGAACTACTATCTAGATACGGAATACAAGTACTCCGGTTTACGAATGGAGATATAAATACGAATATTATAAGTGTAATAGATGAAATACAACGAATACTTGAATCACCACCCCTAACCCCTCCTCGATAAGGAGGGGAGAAGACACAACCCTTTGACAAAATTTGCATACATAGTAGAGTGGACAAAAACACCTTACAAACCTATGCAAAAACATATCAAACTCCTTGCTGGTTTTGTTTTAAAACCACTTACTACCCGCAATAAAAAAGCGGGCCTTGCTGTCTTAAATAAACTTTTTCCTACTTACAGAGATCCCCAAAGCGGACCTGAAAAGTGGTATGACTTGGCGCTTAATAAGAATACTCCGGAAAATAAAGCATGGTACGCAAAAGATAAAGCGTACGCACTTCATTTTTTCTTAGTATACGATTCACGAAAAAATAAAATTATTGGCGGTACCGGTGTTTATTTTGTGAAAAAATCCAAGAAAAAAGAAGCGTGGTTGCGTTGGTATGGAATTCTTCCAAAATATCGTGGCCGAGGTCTGGGAAAGGCTTTATTGATATGGTCAGAGCAATATGCTAAAAGACGACATGTCTCTGAACTCCATGTCTGCACCAGTACCCTAAAGTCAGAACGGGGAGCACAAATTGTCTATCGAAAACGAGGATTTGCCATCGTCCGGAAGATCAGATACAAAAATTATTGGTTCACCACCATTTTCCGGAGGAAACTCCTTATCGCTGCATAGCACAAACCATGAAATTATTATGAGCTCCTGTCAATACTATTGGCAGGAGCTTTGTTGTTTATGTTTTTCGAATGGAATTGGTATACTAGGAATGTATGAAAGAACAATTTGGAAATGGAATACCACAATCGAGAAGCGAACACCTGAAGCAACAACAAAAAGAAATTGCCGAGAAAAAAGCAAATAAACCTGAAGAAGGACAATTTATTACTGACAAAGAACGGGTTGAAGTTGCAAAGGGTCTGAACGTGCCTGAGATGCTTGCGGTAATTCGTAAGAGGTACAAAGGTCTCATGAGAAAACCGAAGTCCAGAAAATATTAGATAATTTTTTATAAATAATAAACATAGTATGGATAAGAAAATACAAGTAGCTATTAATGGTTTTGGAAGAATTGGTCGCGCATTTTTGAAGATCGCATGGGAACGACCTGAAATCGAAATTGTTGCGATCAATGATCTCGGTTCGATCGAATCACTGACGTACCTTTTGAAATATGACACCGTCTATAAACATTGGGATCATGATATTAAAAATGACGGCAAAGATATTTGGATTGACGGTAAAAAAGTTACGTTTATCTCAGAAAAAGATACGACCAAACTTCCATGGAAAGATTTGGCAATCGATGTGGTTGTTGAATCAACGGGACTCTTTACTTCGTATGACAAGGCAAAATTCCACTTGGATTGTGGCGCAAAGAAAGTGGTGATTTCAGCTCCGGCAAAAGATGGTGAAGGCACGATGCAAGCTGAAACGATCTTGATGGGCGTCAATGAAGATAAATTTGGTACGTGTGCGATCACTTCGAATGCTTCTTGTACGACGAACGCGGCTTCACCGTTGATCTCGATCATGCATGATGCGCTCGGCATCGAAAAGGCGATCTTAAACACTGTGCACGGCTACACCGCTTCACAAGCGCTCGTTGATGGACCATCCAAAAAAGATCTGCGCGAAGGACGTGCTGCTGCACAAAATATTGTGCCGAGTTCGACTGGAGCTGCGATCGCGGTGACCAAAGCATTTCCTGATCTTACAGGGCTCTTTGACGGTATTTCCATTCGCGTACCAGTGCCGGCCGGTTCGATCGTTGATGTTACCTTCATCGCAAAACGTGCAACAACGGCAGAAGAAGTAAATGATATTTTGAAAAAAGCTGCAATGGATCCAAAATGGCAGAAAATTTTTGCAGTTACTGATGAACCGCTCGTGTCGTCTGATATTCTTGGAAATTCTCATGCATCAATCGCAGACCTCGCCATGACACGTGTCGTCGGTGGCAATCTTGTTAAAGTCATGGGCTGGTATGACAATGAGTACGGGTACACATCGACCTTGGTGGAGCATGTAATCAAGACCGCGCAGAAATAAATGAAAATCTACATCGGATCGGATCATGCAGGATATGCATTAAAACAAGAGCTACTCGCGCATGTGAGTTTTCTTGGTTATACCGTAGAAGACAAGGGCGCGTATATGAAAAATGACAATGACGATTATCCTGATTTTGTAAAACTAGTTGCAGAAGCGGTAGTAACTGATAGTGGGAGTAAAGGAATCGTTCTTGGTGGTACCGGCCAAGGAGAAGCGATGTGTGCAAACAAAGTGAAGGGGATTCGCGCAGCGCTTTTCTATGGACCAGTTTCTGCAAAGGGAGCCGTCGATGTTTCTGGGCGCCAAAGCACAGATTCGTATGAGATCGTTCGACTTGCACGATTGCATAATGACGCAAATATTCTCTCGCTCTCAAGTCGTTTTCTTTCTATCGAAGAAGCGAAACAAGCAGTGAAAATTTTCCTCGAAACTCCGTTCTCTAATGAAGAACGGCACGTTCGTCGTATTAAGAAGTTAGAAAGCTAAAACCTGACAGCTGAAACCTGTCACCTGATTTATGATTATTCCCGCCATCATGCCTCGAGATATCAACGACCTGCAAGGTAAAGTCGCACAGGTTCGCGGTTTTGTGAATTTTGTACAACTCGACCTCATGGATGGGAATTTTGTCAAAGCACAAACGTGGCCGTATAACGACAAAGATGTGGAATTTTTTGAAAGTATCATGCGCGAAGAAGAGGGCTTGCCGTATTGGGAAGAAATGAACTTCGAGTTCGATCTCATGGTGCGAAATGCAAAAGACCAGATGGACACTTTTTTGAAACTTGGACCGTCGCGATTGGTTTTTCATATCGAAGCTGAAGATCAAAATGAAAATGCTTTTCGAGATTTTTTGGAAGGTATCGATTTGTACATTCGAGAAAACATAGAAATCGGCGTCGCCATCAACACAACGACACCCGTTGAGAATATTTTCCCGCTCATTCCGCATATTGATTTTGTCCAATGCATGGGAATTGAGCACGATGGATACCAAGGCGAGGCATTTGATCCGAGAGTACTTGAGCATTTAAAAGTACTCCACGCGAAATATCCGGAACTCACACTGTCTGTTGATGGCGCGGTGAATGCTGAAACGATCACGAAGCTCGCACAAGCTGGTGCAACGCGATTTGTGGCAGGTTCTGCTGTCTGGAAAGGCGTCGATCCTTGTGATGCGATCGAACATCTTGAAAATTTAGCACAAGGAAATTAGAATTCTTCCCTTCCTTTAAAAGGAGGGGTGCCCGATAGGGCGGGGTGGTGCTATATGAAATACGAATTCATAAACAACAAAAGCGAATCATTAAGCTATCGTAGGAAATTACGGAATGAGCCTACCCCACAAGAAATAATGCTCTGGGCTCGATTAAAAAATAATGGAACAGGTTTTAAATTTCGACGACAACATGGTATTGGAAAATATATTTTAGATTTTTATTGCCCAAGCAAAAAATTAGCGATCGAAATTGACGGGTCACAACATCAGGATAATGAAAATTACGATCGAATGCGAGATGACCTAGTTTCAAATTTTGGAATTAAGACGCTTCGGTTTTGGAATAATGAGATTAATACAAATATTGAAGGGGTTTTGATGAAGATTGGAGAAGAACTCGGCACCACCCTCTAACTCCCTCCTTGTAAAGGAGGGAGAACTAATACACATTCTTTTTAAACTTTGCTACAATAGATACATATGGCACTTTCAAGTCACACAATAAAAGAACTTGAAGAAAAAGCGAACGACCCCAGTACCAGGTCCTCGCACCGAATGCGCACTCGGCTCGCTACGGGGCGGGAAGTGATTTCAAAAATCTATTATGTCTCTCAGCTCTCATACAATTAAAGATTTAGAAC
>CALRFE010000056.1 GCA_943356425.1 Candidatus Nomurabacteria bacterium | reverse complement strand
TTCAAAACCAAAATGCCTGGCGGTAATCGAGAGGTTTTCAATCATACAGCCCATGCTGATATAGAGATCACGACCCTCAGTGTCCGCTTGTGGTAAAAGAAGTTTTGGATCATAGGAGATCAGAATGTTCGGCAGGTCGAGTTTAAAGAGCCATGGTTGGCTATTGTGTGTCGACGGTGCGCGTGTGGCGAATGTTAAGATCTCGAGAACTTGTTTTTGAGTGATCATACCTGTTTTTCTTTATACAGTATAACGTTTTTTTGTTTTAGTAAGATGTTGACAATTATAGCATATTATTGTGTTATGGTCAACCAAGAAAAAGAGCAGGCGCCGTAGGCGCCTGCTCTTTTTCTTGGTTGCTATATTCCCTCTTTTTTCAGTTCTTCTACAACTTTACGCGCTTCGCGTGAGAGTTTTTTAGGCATTTTTATTTTAAGCGCGATCATGAGATCTCCTCGTTTACCACGACCAAGCGGGACGCCTTTTTCTTTGACGCGAAGAATCTCATTGATCGAGATTCCTTCAGGAATTTTTACAGTGATCATGCCGTCCAGTGTTTCAATTTTGTATTCTGCACCAAGCAATGCATCAGAAAGTTTGACCTCAAGATTCATCGCAAGATCATGCCCTTGGCGCTTAAAAACTGGGTGTGGTTTAACATTTATTTTAATGTAGAGATCTCCGGAAGGTGCTCCTTTGACCGCTTCGCCCATTCCCGTTAATCGCACCATCTCTCCATCGCCCATGCCGGATGGAATCGTAATAGTGATCTCATCCTGTTTTCGCAGAACGCCGTTGCCATGGCATGTTGCGCATTTTTCTTTTGGCACTTCACCACGACCGCTACATTCATCACAGAGACGATTCGTACTGAATGATCCGAGAATTGATCGGCGTGTTTCGTGAATTTGACCTTTGCCGTTACATTTTTTACAGGTCTCCATCTTCGTACCTTCTTTTGCGCCACTTCCTTGGCATGTCGCGCATGCACTTGTTTTTGTGAGAAGTATTTTTCGAACAACACCAAAAACTGCTTCGGAAAATGAAACATCGAGTTCAGTAGAAATATCGCGTCCGCGCTGTACACCATTGCGACCGCCTGCGCCACCGGTAAAAAATTCGCTGAAGATGTCACCGAGATCGCCCATGTCGAACCCTTGTCCGTTTTGGAAACCTGAAAAATCAAACCCAAAACCATTTTGTCCGCCGAATCCACCAAAGCCTCCTTGTGGACCTGCGCCACCGTTCCATGATTGTCCAAATTGGTCATATTGGGCGCGCTTCGTTTCATCCGAGAGCACTTGGTATGCTTCGTTCACTTCTTTAAATTTTTGATCGTCACCGGCATTTTTATCCGGGTGATATTTATGTGCGAGTTTATGAAAAGCTTTTTTTATGTCGTCTTTGGTAGCGCCTTTCGTAACCCCGAGAATTTCGTAATAATCTTTTTTAGACATATATAATTTATAAATTTAACAGGGATAATATAACCAATCTATTTTTTAATTACCACGTCTCGCCCCGTTGGAAGCGCGAGCGCATTTGGTGAAGCGCTTTCCTATGGGATCTTTCTTTGACATGCATGTATTATAGCATACTTTTTAGCTTTTAGAAATAGACCCATGGCTGTTTGACAACAGTACTACAAGGCGTACAATTGAGAAAAATTCACTCACTCATTAAAATTCATCGTTATGAAAAAACTTTTCTTGCTCATGGGACTTATTGGTAAAATCAGTAAACCCGAAGGACTCAAAGACATAAAACGCGGTCAGAAAGTATATGTAAATTGCGAAGAATTGCTTGTCGGAAGAACCGATGCATATATGCACATCAATACTTTCTACTACCTCGAATCTGAGGTAAAAAGTAATACCGAGAAAGAGAATTTATTGATTGTGACAAGAATTGGCGACGGTCTTTCTGAGAATGATTTCGATGTTGAAGTGACTCCAAATCATTGGGTCAATTTTCTGTACAATGAGGACGAAGACGACATCAGGTCGCAACTAGCTGAATATATCGTATTCCATGATTACGAATACGAAACCATAACTGAAGATGAGCTGGATCCTTTGGCTCAAGAATTACAGGATTTGAAAAAAAAATTAGAGAAGTCGAAAAACGAACAGAACTGGGAAGAAGCTGCCACTCTCAGAGATAAGATAACAAATGTAAGGAAAAAAATTCGTGAAAAAAAGAATAAAACAGAAAAATAATTCACAGTGGTACCTATAAACAAAAAAGCCATTCAGATATCTGGATGGCTTTTTTATTTATACTGAAAGAAAAATCAGTTGATGAAATCGAGCTTGAGATAGTAATATGGATCAAGCCATATCTCATTGATTTCTCTCTGTATTTGTTTTGGCTTATAGCCCGCAAAAAGATATTTCCATGCATCAATTTTTTTATAATCTTTCTTGCAATCTACTTTGCCAGGAGTAATCAATTCCGTCATCGGATGGCCCGTTTTGCTTTTTTTTGAAAAAACATAAAAACGATAGGGTTGGTTGAGCAGTTTGAGCAAGCAGTTGATCGCTTGCGTCGTTTGCAGAGCGTTCATACAGCCTGTAATGATGGTCCAACGATCATGACGCAGGATCGGCACTACTGATTCATTTTCTTTACTACAAGCACCTCCGATGCTTCGCGGTCTCCGGTGATGGATATTTGTTATTCCAGTATTTTTTTGTAAATGTTTTTGCTTGCGACTAAAATTGTTTGAAATTCCAGATTCCATCTGTTTTTTATGGTCGGAAGATTTCAAATGAATTTTACCCAAGCCGTGCGGGGTCTTTGAATGAACAGAAAAATTGACAGTTACTGCCATAGAGAAAAGGTTGTTTTAATTTTTTATAGTATATCATGGGGCACAAAAAGGCGACGCCGGAGGCGTCGCCTTTTTGTGCATAACTTTTTACCGACCTAGAACAACATCGGCCATGGAGCCGCAAGCGAGAATAACATGAGCACCGCACCGATGAGCGCGAGATTTTTTGTAAATTGTATCTTTTCCCCCATTTTCTGCATGGGATCACTCATTTTCCAGAATTGATGCATCTGAAAAGTTGTCGGCACGAGGAACACGAGAAGTAAGACAAGTCCAATACATGTATACAGTCCGGTAATTACCGAAAGTCCTCCCAAAAGGAGCAATATACCGGTGCCGACAACCGCGAGTTTCGGCATCGGTACACCCTTCGAAGCTGCATATCCTGCCGTGTTTTCTAGATGCTTGATATGAGAATATCCGTTATACACGAAATATCCTCCAAAAATAATTCGTCCGATCAAAAATGTGATTTCCATAAAATATTCTTCAGTACTAATTAATAATCTTCTTGAGATCTTACCGTATTCCTGTCGGAATATTCGGAACGACAGCGCAAGACCATCCGGCGCTCGTACATACTGGATAGTATCCTGCCTGACAACGGATCGCTGATGGTCCACAGCTCGCCGGATCGATCGCCGCGCCACCCATCATGCCAGCACTTCCTTGTCCGTTCATCATGCTTCCAAGGTCAGTGAAATCGATTCCGTTCGGTGTATCGAAGTATGAAGTATCAGCAGTCCACGACTCGCACGAAAAATCAATTTTTTTATTCGGATCAATATTGCCGCGCACATCTGTTTTCGATTGCGTGCTCGTGACAGGCATCTTAAATCCTACCGTTGTGCCGTCCATCCATGTGTAGATGGTCTCATCTTTGAAGACCATGTGACTCATATAATTTTTTCCACTCGCAGTAGAACTGAAATTTCCGCGCAGTTTTCCATTTGCAATATAGGTCGTTCCAGTGCTTTCGGAATTCTCAACAGTCTCATTGAAAGTACATTTTGTGGGAATATTTGTTCCGGCAAGTTCTTGCAATGTAGCTGTTTTTTGAACTGAGGAACTCGTTGATATGATATCGTCAAGACGCTCTTTTGAAGAGCTCTCTTTGATGATGAACCCGGCAACGCCGAGTGCCGCGACGACACCGATGACCATATATAGTAATGTTTTATTCATAGATATATTTAAAAAAAATTATTAGAGACCCATTATATCGAGTGCTGGACTTTTTTGCAAAAAAGTCCAGCACTCGATATCGTACCTTACTTTTTTTCTCTATTCAATGCTCTCCAGATCGGATCTGCTCCCTGATCATATCCGCGCGCCTTCCCTTCTTTTCTGCCGTATTCTTTGATCGCATACCCCGCGCGTTTCCAATCCTTTTTAGGAATTATTTCGAGCAGATCCCTCTCGATCTTGCTCGGATCTCTTTTATTGCTCAATCTAAAGCGATGCACGAAACGGATCACATGCGTATCGACAGGAATCCCAATATTCTTGTTGTATGCATTTGAAATGATCGCGACCGCAGATTTTCTGCCAACACCGGGAAGTTTTTGGATCGTTTCAGGATCGTCCGGTACGACGCCTCGAAAATCGTCGCAGACGATTTTCGAGGCGTGCTTGATATATTTCGCTTTGGCATTAAAATATCCGATCGTCCGAATGATCTTTGCGATATCAGAAACGTTTCCGCTTCCGAGTTTTTCAGGCGTCGGGTATTTTTCAAAGAGCGCCGGCGTCACTTTGTTGACCCCATCATCGGTCGTTTGCGCAGATAAGATGACGGCGATGGTGAGCTCCCATGGGTTTCGATAATTCAAAAATGTGGCCGTACGCTTGTATTTACTTCTGAGCACAGGCCAGATGATCTTCCATATTTCTTCCGGCGTACGCTGTTTTTTCATATCGGAAAGTATAGCATAGGAAAAGCCGCCGCACCTTCGGTGGGGCGGCTTCGTATTCCTTCTGTATCCATAAAGTTCTTATGAAAGATGCTTTGAAACGAGCTTGGT
>CALRFE010000055.1:3469-4861 GCA_943356425.1 Candidatus Nomurabacteria bacterium | reverse complement strand
CTGCAATCGCCGCGTGTTCTTTGTTGCGACCCGTTGCGAACGCATTCGGTGCTTGATCATTGATGATGAAAACTCGGGGCTTTGGAAGCCCAGCAGTGATCGAAAGATTTTCAACGATCTGGTGAAGTTCTTTATATTGATTTGGATCTGCTTGTGTTGCACCTGCCATCTTGATCGCGATCTTGTCCGAGTACCAATACGAGAAAAAGTTCATACTAAGCGCGAAGATGAAAAAAATATAGAGGATGTTCGGATTCTGGTAAATCTGCGCGAACACAAATCCGATCGCGACCACTAATACCAAAAACGTGGTCATAAGAAGCCATGTTTTGGTGACATTTTTTGATTGTTGAGTATAGAGCGTTGCCATTATTTTACTGAATAACTACTGGAATCAAGATCTGTTTCAGATTTGCTGGGTCACCAGACGGATTGTCGTTTTCAAGCGCAATGTAACCAGGTCCTGGTGTAAGTCCTGTAAAGTCGATCGTGGTCGTGAATGTTACCGGATCTGCGGTCATCCAGTCGGTCGTCGCTGTTCCATTTCCTGTTTTCAATTCATTTTTGTTTGCGTCGAGCACTTTGACCACAATATTTGCCTCAAAGAAATATCCGCCTTTCACAATACCTCCCAATTCCATTTTACCGGAAACTTTTGAACCTGGAAGAATTTTGAATGCGACGAGATCGTCTTTATTACCTAACACGGCAGGAACAGCCGATTCTGGAACAGTAACCACCGGCGCCTGTGCCTTTGGTTTGAATGCGACGAATGAAAGAATTACGACAGCAATAACAAGGACGATGATGGTGATCTTATTTTGATTGTTTTGCATAAATTTTTAGAACTTCACTTCTACTGGATTTTTAGCGGCGTCGCCCTCGTCGAGATCGAAGAATTCCATTTTAGAAAAGTGGAACATACCCGCGATGAGATTGCCCGGAAACATTTCGATTTTTGTATTTAGGTCGCGCACATTCGAGTTGTAAAATCTGCGCGCGGATTGAATTTTGTTTTCCGTGTCAGAGAGTTCGTTTTGGAGCGCCAAGAAATTTTGATTCGCTTTCAATTCTGGATATGCTTCAGAAATTGCAAAGAGTGATTTCAAAGTGCCAGAGAGCATGTTCTCAGCTTGTGCATGTTCGCCCGGCGTTTGGGCGCCCATTGCGCGTGAGCGAGCTTCGGTAACTTTTTCAAATGCAGTTGATTCGTGTGTCGCATACCCTTTGACGGTGTTCACGAGATTCGGAATGAGATCATAACGGCGCTTGAGCTGGACATCGATATCCGCCCATGCTTCTTTTGCGCGATTAACAAATGTGACAAAACCATTGTATGCAAAGACAAACCAGAGAACTACAACAGCAATTATAGCTAATAGAATATACATA
>CALRFE010000055.1:0-3369 GCA_943356425.1 Candidatus Nomurabacteria bacterium | reverse complement strand
TGCCATCCCAAATGAAAGCCCGCTATCGAATGCATAGCGGGCTTCATACGGGACGAGAAGTGGTTTATTTTTTCTTGTTGTTTCTTTGCCATTTTTCAACCAAGACAAGGATTGGCGATGCTACGAAAATCGAAGAATACGTTCCAAAGAACATACCGACGACGAGGACGAGTGCGAAATTCTTTGTCGTTTCAGGACCGAAGAAGAAGAGCGCTAGGAGCGCAAGAATGACGGTGAGCGATGTATTTATTGAACGCGTAAATGTCTGCGAGAGACTCTTCCCCACTGTTTCCGAGAAGTTATCAGAGATATGATTCTTGAGATTTTCGCGGATTCGATCGAAAACAACGATCGTGTCTGAAACGGAAAGACCAAGGACGGTCAAAAGCGCAACAACGAAAAGTGTGTCAACTTCAGCACCGTGAAAATGCCCGAGCAACGCAAACACGCCCGATGGAATGACGATGTCATGCACGAGCGTGACGATCGCAATTAATCCATAACGCCATGAAGAAACAGGTTTTGAAACTTTACGAAATGCATATGCAATGAAGAGCACGATCGCAATGATGACCGCGATCATCGCAACAATCGCCTTTCTCGTCAATTCTTTACCAACTGACGGACCAATTGAATTGAAACTTTTTTCAGTAACTTGCTTGGTCTTGCCGATCGAAAGTGCATCTAGGAGCGAAACACGTTCTGCCTCAGTGAGACTACGACTCTTCACGATGTATTCATCTACCCCACTTTCTTGTACTTGCACTTCGCCGAGATCAAGTTTTTTGACGGCATCTTGTACTTCGGTAACAGTTGGGCGTCCGCCTTGATATGCGGCTTCAAGCATCGCTCCACCTTTGAAATCAATACCAAGTTTGAGTCCGAATATTGAGAGCGACACGATCGAAAGGCCGACGATGATCGCGGAGATGGTGAGGAATATATTTTTGTTTTTGATTATGAACATGGGAATAGTAAATGGTTAGTGGTAAGATTACTCAGATTTTTTTACATGTGCTGTGCTAAATCCGCTACCAAAGAGAAATCCAGTCAGACGTGTTGAACGGCGAATACCGAGCGAGTAGAGGAAAAGACGTGTAATGGTAATTGCTGAAAGGAGTGAGATGAGCACACCGATACCGAACGTGAGCGCGAAACCTTTGATGAGCGATGTGCCGAACCAAAAGAGAATACATGCGGTGATGAAACTCGAGGTGTTCGAGTCACGGATCGATGTCCATGCGCGATCAAATCCGGCATGGATACCATCAAACACACTTCGTCCACTGCGAATTTCTTCTTTCGTACGTTCAAAGATCAGCACGTTGGCATCCACGGCCATACCGATCGAGATGATGAATCCGGCAATACCTGCAGCAGTGATCGTGACAGGGATGAGCTTAAAGAGGAAGAGCATGAATGCGATATAGATAGAAAGCGCAACGACTGCGATCAATCCTGGCAAACGGTACCAGAGAATTAGGAAAAGTGCGATTGCCAAAAATCCGATGATGCCCGCTTTGACACCTGCTTCAACTGCTTTTGCACCAAGCGTTGGTCCAATGGTTTGTGTTGAGATAAGTTCGATCGGTACTGGAAGTGCACCGGAGTTCAAACGGCCAACGAGCTGACGAGCTTCACTTGGCGTGAAGCTTCCAGAAATTTGTGCGCGTCCGCCCGTGATCGCTTCGCGAACAACCGGGGTTGAGATCGGCGAACCATCAAGATAGATAGCAACGATCTTCCCGACATTTTCTTTTGTGATTTTCTCGAATAATGCAGAACCTTCGGAATTAAAGACGAGCGAGACCATCGGTTGACGTGTCGTCTGATCAAATTCGAGTTGTGCCTTTGCAAGGTATCGTCCAGTCAGATCAGTATTGATGTAATCTTTGTATGGATCCTGCGGTGGAATTACTACTTTACCATCAGGACCGATTGTTGCTTGGATCGGTTCTGGTTTTTTGTTCGGATCTTTGTTCGGGTTTTCGATTCGGAATTCAAGGAGCGGAGTCTGTCCGATCATCGCAACTGCTTGATTGATGTCGGTAACATTCGGAAGCTCAACGATGAGGCGTTCTTCGCCACCGTTTGCAAATGATCCGTTCTGTGTCTCGACGATCGGTTCAGAAACACCGAATGCGTTGACGCGGCGTTCGATAACATCACGGAGTGCAGACATAGAATCTGCAACTTCTCCTGTTTTTACTTTTGAAACATCTGCGCGGTAGACGAGATGTGAACCACCTGAGAGGTCAAGTCCTAACTTAAATGGAAATTTAGTGAAAAAAGCTGGAGCAGGCAATTTTGCCGTGTTCATTTTTGCTTCTGAAGTATAGACAAAATAACCGATTCCAACGCCGAGAATAAGTACGAGTAATGCTAAAATTCTGTTCTTCATTATGTATTTCTGCCCTTCACCAAGCTTTTCTTGAGTAAACGGGAAATTCGCTATTAATCCAAGTATTCTATAGGTTTTATGGAAAATATGCAACCCAGAAGTAGATCCGGCTTTTGCCGGGCTCACTACTGGGTGCAACCCGGTAGTGAGCCCGCTTTGGCGGATCTACTACCGGGTGCAACCAACAAAAAGCTTCTGCTTAAAAGCTTGTAAGCTTGGAAATAAAGCGTTTGACGGGATAATGAACCCAAAGGGCGATTAAAATACCAATACTGTACCCTGCCAGAATATCTACTGGAAAATGCACTCCGGCGACGATACGCGCAAGTCCGATTATGAGCGCGGCAAGGCCGAACCAAAGTCCCGCTTTTTTATGATAGAGAAAAATAGCGGTCGCGAGTCCCATAAAAAACGTTGCGTGTCCTGACGGAAAAGAATCATATGCACCATACGGAAAAAGTGAGTGGAAATTTTCAAAGACCAAATACGGGCGTGGCGCATGAACGATGTATTTTAAAATAATGGCGACCAACCATGATATGCCGGCAGTCAAAAATCCGGTGATCACTTCCCCGATACCATAGCGAATATTTCCCAACGAAAACGGCGTACCAGGTTTGAAATCACGGTGAAAAAGACGGAACAATATCGCCGCGACAACAACAAGCGTGCCGAACACACTTGCAAAAAAAATGACATACGGAATAATTGCTGGATAGGTCGCAGTAAAACTGTGCAGGTAGGTAAAAAGTGTGTGATTAAGATCAGTCATTTGATTATTGGGTGTTATGCTTCGCGCGGCGCTTTGCCACTTCGACAACATTTCTAAAAAGCATCGCAACGGTAAGCGGTCCCACTCCACCAGGCACAGGAGAAAGCGCTCTCGCTCTTTCTTTTACTTCTTCAAATACAACATCGCCGACAATACTGCCATATGATTCTGATGTACCGGCATCGATAACAACTGC
>CALRFE010000054.1 GCA_943356425.1 Candidatus Nomurabacteria bacterium | reverse complement strand
CGCTGTTTTTTAATATCGTAATGTATAGCATAGTAAACGCCGCCGAACCTTCGGTGGGGCGGCTTCGTATTCCTTCTGTATCCATAAAGTTCTTATGAAAGATGCTTTGAAACGAGCTTGGTCATTTCGAACATGTTGACGACTGCTTTGCCGCCGAACACTTTTTTCAAGCTCTCATCAGCATTGATATTGCGCTTATTTTTCGGATCTTGAAGATTATTCTTCTTGATATATACCCAGAGCGCTTTCACGACCTCTGAACGAGGCATCGGCCCTTTACCGACAACTGCTGCTAAATCCGCACTCACGTTCATTGGCTTCATGAACGCGGAAACCTTTTTTTCTGCCATATAATTTTATATTTGATCCTGACAATGCTTGCCAGGGCTATTAATAATGCTCCCCCATAGTATACCACCCCTAAGGAAAGACGCTACCTAATGCTCAAGGAGTAAGATTCCTCGACCCGTCGGGAAATCTCTTCTCTGTTTTCAAGATCTTCCGCTTTGACGCTCAGATAATTCATCTCTGATTTAGCGAAATCATGTCGCGTACCGTCCTTTGAAACGCGACCTTTGCCCTTACGATCATAGGTAACTGGATAATAACCATCTTGCTTGTATTTCTCCTTTAGCTCCTTATTTGCCTTAAAATAGAGCTCTCCATCGGCAATAATGGCAATAATAGCTCCGTCTAAATAGATCCCCCAGCCGGAGAACATTGCTTTTGCGGTAATACCGGAAATATGCCCGAGCACATCATGAACGACATATTCGACGTATGAAGTATCTTTCGACATAATTTTTACGTTCATATTCTGGTATTCTGCAGAATATAAGAATAGTTTAATAGAATGATCTGATAAATTTTACAAAAGTCTGTCCGTACGGAGAAAGAAAATGCGTTACTGTTGTCCCTTTATATTTCTTATTAATCAAACCCGACTGAACGAGCTTTCTTGTATGCTCAGAAATTGTTTTAAAATTTCCTTTGAGCCTTACAGCAATTCCATCCAAACTGATACCTTGTGAATTATTTACAATTAAAAGAATATCAATCCGTCGATGATTCGCCACGCCTTTAAAATGCCGCTCCAACTGCCTGCTTGTTTTAATTTTCTTCATAGTGTTTATTTCATTATTCTAATATTCTGCAGAATACCAGAATGATATGAAATAAATACGAAGATTATATAAGGATATTATGAAAAAATAGGAAACACCGTAAATATTGGGAAAATTATTTAACTTCTGAAAGCACAATGCCTGCGACTTGGAAATTTTTGGAGATGCCGACAGAAGGATCGGTGGTCATAGGCTCGCCGGGTTTGCGATCGGCGTAGTTGACGATTATTTTCCCATCTTTGATCTCAGTCGTTTGCGGAGCAATGCGATCGCCTAAAAGAATCCCGTTCGTACCTTGGTAACCCGTATCAGTTTTGAGCGCGACGGCTGTGTAATAAAATGTTCCGGTTCCGCCGTTCGTTTGAGTCAAAAGAAATGCGACATCTTCTGTGCCATCGCCGTTCACATCTCCACGCGCTTCATTGCCAAAATATTTTGTAACGATTTTTGAAGTAGAACCCGGGGCGGCTTCCGTTTCCGAAGCACCGTCTTTGAGCGCAATTGCCGTTCCGTCGATCTGATATGTTGCGTCCTTATAACTTGGAATAACTCCCTCGATCACTGGCGCAGTTTTTTTTCTAAACGCAAAAACTCCCCCGCCGATGATTACGATTGCAAGTAAAATGTATAAAATATTTTTCATATATTATTTCGCTCTTTTATTCTTTGGTTTGAGATTCGGAGGATTTTTGACCGTGAATTTCATTTTTGCTTCGACTTTTGGAAGAGACTTACTCAAGAGCTTTGCTTCTGCTTTTTTGATTTTTTTGTTCATAGATCTAGTATGACACAAAATTATGATTTATCCACAAACAATCGCGCCAGACGGATTTCGTCGAAAGAAAGCGGTGTGCCAGCTTTATCGAGCGCGGATTTAATTGGAGATAATTTGCCTTCGGACTTTGCGATGTGTTTTGCGACGAGTTTTATGTGTTCTGTTTTTGGTTTTAAATATTCGATGTTAATTTCCTCGCCCGCTGCCATAAGTTTTTCAATATGATCAATAATGGTTCCCTCTCCAAATCCGCGGATTTGTGCAATTTCGGGAATGGTCTTCCCTTCTTCGATGAGCGCTTTCGTAAGCACCGTTGTCGGGATTTTTTCTTTCGTACCAGCGCTTCCGAGCTTCACTTTTTTAATACTGCCACCAGCGCGGATAATAAAATCTTCTTCGAGTTTTTGTTGTTCAGCCGGACTTAGCTTTCCAAAAAGTTTTTCGTTGTCTTCGCTCTCGATCTGGAGCGTCTCGTCAAATGTCAAAATATTTGGATCAACTGAGAGCGAGCGCGGGTGAAATCCGACGAGACGAATTCCCGCAAGCGTGCGTACGCGTGAGAGCGCGACGTAGCCCATGCCATGCGCGAATGTCTTTGAAAGATCAATTTCAGCTGCATCCAAGGACATTCCCTGGCTCTTATGGATCGTAATCGCCCAAGCAAGCCGGAGCGGTAGTTGAGAGAGCTCTGCTTTAACTTTGCCATCATCTTCGATGCGCCAAGATTCGGGAGACACTTCGATTTTTCTGCCATCGGCCAACATCACCACGGGCGTCTTGTTTGCAAGAAATCCCGACACAACACCGCGTGTACCATTCGCATAGCCTTTTTCAGGATTGTTCTTTATGAAGAGCACTTTTGCACCCTCTTTGAGCACGAGCGTCTCTGGTGCAAGACAGCTTTTTTTAAGACTCTCGACGAGCACATCGCGTCCTTTGTGCGACATTTCATACGATTGTTGTTTGCCGGAAAGTTTTGCAAGTTCGGCGTGGTTGATCGCATCGACATCGACGTTGTGCGTGTAGAGTTTTGTGGGTTCGATATTTTTGAAATCAGCATCAAGGCGCCCCGTAATATGTCCGAGGTGCGTGTCAGTGATCGCATTCGCGCGGATGCCATTTAAAATATTTAAGAGCAACGTATCATTTTGTCGGTGTTGTTCAGAAAGATAGCAGATCGCCGGCTTCATGCTTTTCCACGCGTCTGAATACATGATCATATCTTTTGAAGCTTGTGATACTTCGCTGTCATCTTGGCTCATATCTTCACTTGAAAGAACTGCGCGTCTGACGATCGGCGGTAATTGAAAAAAATCACCAGAAAGAATGACTTGCATTCCGCCGAACGGCTGGCTGTTTCCTTTGAATGCGCGCGCGACGCGGTCGATCATGTCAAAAGTCCTCGCAGAGAGCATCGAGACTTCATCAATGATCAAAACACGCGCTTTGGAAAAACGCGATGCAAGATATGATTTTTGCAAAATAGTATCAAGATCATATTCGGAAAGTGAATCACGAATACCGATACCAGAAAAAGCATGCACGGTCATGCCATTCATATGTGTTGCGGCAATACCAGTCGAAGCAGTGATCGCAACTGAAATATCATGCTCGCGGAGATAGCGGATGTATTGATTGAGCACATAGGTCTTACCGCTACCTGCTTGTCCCGTCAGGTAAATATTGACTCCGGTCTTCATAATGGCAAGGGCTTGTTGTTGGGTCATAGTGATTTAAAGATATTTTGTGTGGTAATTGTAGCATACCAGAATGAAGATGAATTTTTGATGAAAAATAATATTTGACAAAATCTGATATTATGTTAAAATACTAAAAAACTTTTTAACAAATGAAACACGACCTTAAAATACTCGAAGATGTACTTCTCTTTTGGGAAGATTGGAATACTTCTGTCTCGTTTATGTATTTACAACATCTTGTGTTGGATGCATTTGGTAATGGACCAGCAACTGATTACAAAAAACCAACAACAGGAAGCGAAGTAAACGACATACATTGTTTGGCAAAAGCAATACCTGAATATAAAACACTCAGAACATTACTTGAATCAAAAAATACGCAGCCGTTACAAGAAAAGAATTTTGATGATTTTCTACCTCGTATTCCGCAAGTGCTTGAATCAAAAAACAGAGATGGACGAATGGGGTTTGCTCTTGAAAATTTGTCCTCAGCGCATGAGATACCGTTTTTTCTGGGTGAATGGGCAATCACAAAAAAAGTATGTGTTATTAACAAGCCAGACCTGATCCCATTGATCCATCCTTTCACGGAAGACGGCACAAATTACCTGAATAGCTTACCGTATGATAATTTCCTGCTTGAACTCGGAACTCCGCTTGTATGTCAAGTTACTTTCGAGAGTAGATCAGCAACCATATCTTTCAAGAACATTATCATCAATCGAAAAGAAAACACTATTGGTATTTTTATGATACCTAATGAAATAAGTGACCACTGCTATTCGGAAGATGACATTTTGCGTGTGGAAAAAATGATTTCTCTCATGGATAAAGCGCACAAAATTATGTACGCAAAAAACAAAAGCCAGAAATCAGTGCGCAAAATGGGAAAATCATTAAAAGAAGTTGACAAGCTCGAGGCTGCACTTGAAACCAGTTTTACCAATTTCAACTTCTCACAATTACTGTTTTCGACAAATTTTTTCGATATTGAAAAAGAAGAGTACTCATTACTTGGGGTAAATTTTCTCAATGTAGGAAGCGAACCCCGAAATGGAAGCAGTTTTTTGATGAAGTTTATTTCCTTATTGAACGGTTTTTGTAAAGTCGTTGCTGAAGCACGAGACACCATAGCACCCCTGTCCGCAATAGAAGTGACACTCGACACTGATCAAGAAAGCATCGCGGAGGAAACACCGACAGCATCTACTACAGCACTTCCGGAAATTGAGAACTACGAGTGGTATGAAGTACCGGAAAATTCAGTGGACTTCTTGAAGATGAAACGGCATAAAGGAGAAACAAAAGCAGTGTATGTGCAAGGTTCAGGAAAAAGTCCGCATCCGAGGATGCGACACCCACGAAGATACAGGAATCCTGACGGAACCATCCGCAAAGAAGTATGGGTGAAAGCGAGCTTCATACACAAAGAAAAGCTTGCAGCAGGCGCACAATCCAAGGCTGGTGTTTTAAAAATATAATATATACGAACTAAAAATAGTCTGTTACGAATTTGTAACAGACTATTTTATTTTTTAAAAAATTATTTGAGGTCAATGC
>CALRFE010000053.1 GCA_943356425.1 Candidatus Nomurabacteria bacterium | reverse complement strand
AAGGAAGCAATAGACCTCGTTGATGGCGCTCCTTCAATGCTCAAAGAAGGTATGATGAAGGGAGAATCTGAAGAACTCAAAAAGAAACTCGAGGAAGCTGGCGCAAAAGTGACATTAAAATAAACGGGGTTTATTTTAAGACACGTTGCGAGCCGGAGCGGTTTACAGTCTCACCAGAGACTGTCGCGAGGCAGGGTCGTGGAATTTTGCGAGCGACGGCGAGCAAAATATCCCTGACCTAAAGTTACACTCAAATAACTTTTATCCATTCAAATACAAAAAGACCACGCCTTCGGCGTGGTCTTTTTGTATGCTGTACATCCTCCTACTTTTATGGTAAAAAGGGGCTAAATAATTTTTCACATTCAAAATTCAAAATCATGAACAATTCTGTAGAAATCAAATCAGCACTCATTTCTGTTTACAACAAAGACGGACTGGAGCCAATTGTACGCCGTTTATACGATCAAGGTGTGACACTTATCTCAACTGGAGGTACTTGGGACTTCATTAACGGATTAGGTCTGATGTGTATCAAAGTTGAAAGCATGACCGGTTTTCCTGCAATTTTTGGAGGAAGGGTAAAAACTTTAGATCCGCATGTTTTCGGCGGTATTCTTGCTCGCCGAGGTAATGAAGATGACCTGAAAGAAATGAGGGAACACAATATTCACGACATTGATCTGGTTATTGTTGACCTCTATCCATTCGAAGAAACTTTGAAAAAAACTGCCGACGAAGCTGAAATCATCGAAAAAATCGATATCGGAGGCATTTCACTTATCCGCGCAGCCGCAAAGAATTTCAACGATGTGATGGTATGTGCATCTCGCGATGATTACGGAGAACTTTTGGAACTACTTCAGACAGAGAAATGTGCAATCAGTTTGGCGGATCATAAAAAATTTGCAGCTAAAGCATTTGCAACTTCATCGCATTATGACACCAAAATTTTCAACTATTTCAACCGGGAAACAGAATTTCCATTGTTGCGAATAAGCGAAAATAATTCCAGGGTGCTTCGCTACGGAGAAAATCCGCATCAGAAGGGATGGTTTGAAGGCAAGCTTGAGGAGATGTTTGAAATTTTGAGCGGCAAGGAACTATCCTACAACAATCTACTTGATCTCGATGCAGCTGTCCGGTTCATAAAACCATTTTGGCCTTCGAGCAAAGACTGTGTTTTTGGTATCTTGAAGCATACTAATGTCTGTGGTTTCGCAATGAAAAAATTAACAGGTTTGGATGAAATTTATCGTTTAGCACTTGCCGGGGACCCCGTCTCTGCTTTTGGCGGAATTTTTGTTACTAACAAAAATGTTGATAAGAGAACTGCTGAAGCCATCGGCGATCACTTCTTTGAAATATTCATTGCTCCTGGGTATAAAAGTGATGCACTGGAAATTCTCAAAAAGAAAAAAGACCGCCGAATTCTCAAACTTAAAAATGTTAATCTTATTCCATCGTTGGAAATACGATCAGCATTGAATGGGTACTTAACCCAAGAAGGAGATGCAAAGTTTGTAACGACAGAGGAAATCAAAATTGTTACAAAGTACGAGCCGACTGAAAGCCAAATAGAAGATATGCTTTTGGCTGACACTGTTGTAAAATCTTTGAAGTCAAATGCAATTGCGTTAGTTGCTAACGGGGTTTTAATCGGTATGGGTTCAGGACAGGTATCACGCATTGATGCGTTACGACAGGCAATTGAAAAAGCAAGAACACATTTTCCAGAGGAATTTCCCACAGGTAATGTGGTCATGGCTTCGGAAGCGTTTTTCCCGTTTCCTGATTGCGTAGAGCTTGCGCATGAAAATGGAATCAATCTGGTTATTCAACCTGGCGGTTCCAAACAGGATCAGAAATCAATTGATTTCTGTAATAGTCACAATATGTCAATGATATTAACTGGCATCCGACATTTTAAACATTGATTTTGAACTAATTTTCCTTTGAACCCTTAAAACAAAAGGCAATCCTAACCCGATTGCCTTTTGCTCTTTTTAGGGCTTCACATATTCCTATATAGGTGTACAATGGGCGACATATGGAAACCCTCGGCAAACTATTCGGTAGTATCGCAAAAGTGAAGATCATGCGCCTTTTTCTCCTAAATCCCGGACAAGGTTTTGAGTCCAAAGACATTGTCGCGCGAGCACGCGTGACAAGCGGAACAGTACGTAGTGAGATTGCAGCGCTTTCGTCTGTCGGTTTCATTATCAAGAAAACATTTACAAAAGAAATTCCAGTCAAAGCAAAAAAAGGAAAAGTGCAGAAACCAAGACAGAAGCGCGTGTCCGGATGGTCTTTGAATGAGTCATTCGAATACCGTGGTAGTTTGCAGGACCTTTTGATTGATGCGGAATTCATTACGCGAGAAGATCTCGCGAGCCGTTTCAAGAAGGCAGGGAAAATAAAGCTCATGCTCTGTGCCGGTGTGTTCATGCGTGCGAACGACAGCCGTCTTGATCTCTTTATTGTTGGAGATAATTTGAAGCGCCCCGTTCTTGAAAAGACGATCCGCATGCTCGAATCTGAAATAGGAAAAGAACTCGGATATGCCGTTTTTGAATCTCCAGAATTTTTATATCGTGCGAACATGTACGACAAGCTCGTCCGCGATGTTATTGATGCGCCATTTGAAACGGTCATTGATACAGGGCTGTTGGCGCAGGTACCAAAGATTTCATAAAAATAACTAAAGAGAAAGAGTCGCTTGGCTATGCCAAGCGACTCTTTCTCTTTAGGGTTTTCCACACCCACCTTACTAAAATCATATGAATTGATATAATTGTATATGTACTTTAGAAGGTCGAAATTTTAGGGTATTTATCAGTAACCTGTCTTTGGGTCACCGAGGACAGTGCTTGGTGTGCGATCGTTCGCATATGCAAGCTCTAAATGCAGTATGTTTATACAAACATGGGGCGAAGTATTTTCTCTCTCACTCCAGAATCTCTGGTTGGGCTTTATTGACTTCGTGCCAAATCTTATTGTCGCGATTATCATTTTCATAGTCGGATGGGTAGTCGGTTCAGTCATCGGCAAAGTTGTTGCGCAAGCAATTTCTGCGCTCAAGATCGACTCGCTCTTTGCAAGTGCTGGAGCAGATGATGTCTTCCGCCGTGCAGGAATCAAACTCAACGTTGGTGGCTTCATCGGCACTATCGTCAAGTGGTTCATTGTCATCGTATTTTTGATGACTTCACTTGAGATCGTACATCTTACACAAGTAAATGATTTCCTCCGTGAAGTCGTGCTCTCATACCTTCCACAGGTTGTGATCGCAGCATTCATCCTTGTTGTTGGAACAGTCATCGCAGATGCAATGGGCAAAGTAGTTTCAGGTTCTGCAAAAGCAGCGAATGTAGGTTCAGCACATTTGTTGGGCACGATCGCTCGCTACGCTATTTGGATCTTCGCTTTCATTATCGCGCTCGCTGAGCTCGGTATTGCACAAGCATTCATGCAGATCCTCTTCACTGGTATGATTGCGATGCTCGCACTCGCTGGTGGTCTTGCATTCGGACTTGGCGGCAAAGAAGCTGCAGCTCGAGCAATTGAAAAAGTTCACATGGATGTCCACGGACACAATCAATAATCGACGACCTTCTTTCTCAAAAAAGCCGCCCCGAAGGGGCGGCTTTTTTCATATAATTTCCTTAAAATCTAACGATTTCAAGCACTGTTTCAACGCCTACTTATCCACCCGTTATACCCATATGCCATATAGGTCTAAACCCTTGACTTTCATATTGCTTTCGTATATACTCTCTTCCACAGTATGAATATAACTAAAACATCGAAAAAACAGAGGCGGTAATTCAAAACCTTGTGTTTTGTCTTGTCGCCGAAAGGCGATTTTTTAGTTTACAGATGACGGTACGGACAGATATTTGAAAATAAAATTCTTGTTACGATTACAGGCAGTGCGCCGGGGGCGCACTGCTTTGGGGTCTTTTTGACGTAATCGTAAACAGGTAACTGTCGCTCATGCTCTCACCGAGCCATGAGCGCAGGAAAAGAATTTTTTGGCAGCGGTGTCAAAAAATTCTTTTCAAAAGTTCTATGAAGAATAGAACCAGCAAAAAAGTGATTTTTAAATTTCCTAATAGGAAATTAAGAGCATATGGTGGATGCCTTGATTCTAAAAGGCGATGAAAGACGTAGCGTGGCTGCGATAAGTTTCGGGGAGGTGCCTAGCAACCTTTGATCCGGAAATTTCCGAATGGGGAAACCCCATCGAGCAAACCTCGATGACGTTCGTCTTTATGACGAACGAGTAGACCCGGGGAAGTAAAACATTTCAGTACCCGGAGGAACAGAAACAAACATGTATTCTCTAAGTAGCGGCGAGCGAAAAGGGAAAAGCCCAAACCCACCTTCATTCTTTGCGTATGTGCAAACGTACACAAGGAGTGACGGTGGGGGTTGTAAGGTGGTAATTTCATAAAATGAGAAGAGTTACAAACTAGAGTATTAGTTGAAGTTGTTGGAAACCAACACCACAGCAGGTGATAGTCCTGTAAACGAAAATATTCTAACTCTTATTGCCATTCTTGAGTACCTCAAGACATGAATAGCTTGAGGGAATCCGCCAGCACTAACTGGCAAGGCTAAATACTTTTAGAGATCGATAGTGAACTAGTACCGTGAGGGAAAGGTGAAAAGTAGCCCGAAAGGGCGGTGAAATAGATCTGAAACCATATGCTTACAAAGAGTCGGAGCGGGCATCACTTTGCATGTAATGCAGAGTGAGATGAAAGAGCAAAAAGAAGAGATAAAAGAGAAAATGCAATTCGCATTATCTTTACTCTCTTCTCTTAAATCTTTTCTCTCACATTGTATGCAATGTGATGTCCGTCACGGCGTGCCTATTGAAGAATGAGCCAACGAGTTTATGCGTATTGCGCGGCTAAGGAGCGAAATCTCCCGAGCCATAGGGAAACCAAGTGTTAATAGCGCGATTGTAGTACGTATAAGACCCGAAGCCAGGTGAGCTACCCATGTGCAGGATGAACTTCTGAGAAATCAGAAGGAAGGTCCGAACCGGTAAGTCGTACAACGCTTTCGGATGACGTGTGGGTTGGAGTGAAAAGCTAATCGAACTTGGTAATAGCTGGTTCTCTCCGAAATAGCTTTAGGGCTAGCGTGCGGTGTTCCTCTTGGGGGTAGAGCACTGGAAGGTTTCGACAGGGAGCAATC
>CALRFE010000052.1 GCA_943356425.1 Candidatus Nomurabacteria bacterium | reverse complement strand
AAACAGTTATTTGTTTTTTCTAGCAAGACAATACGATTAATTGCTAATACAATCAATGCGTTTCAGCCATAACTCAATCTTGCATTTACTAAGAAAGAGTATATGTCAATTTACAATAGAAGTCAAGCCTGTTTCCCTTTTCCTTTCCAAGCATCGATCTTTTTATGGTCTCCAGAGAGGAGAACCTTGGGGACACGGTGTTTTTTGCCTTTATATTCCAAGACTTCCGGGCGTGTATAGAACTCGCTTGAAGATACGCGTTCCTCTTCAAGCGACTCAAATTTACCCAAAACGCCCTCAATTTGTCGAGACATGGAATCAATGAGTACCATCGCCGGCACTTCTCCGCCGGTCAAAACATAATCGCCAATAGAAATGTCTTCCGCGCGCAAAATTTTTGCAACGCGCGAATCAATGCCTTCATACCGTCCGCAGATTAAAATTACATCAGTATATTTCTTTGCCGTTTTTTTAGCGTAGTCGGTCGCGAATTTTTTCCCACTCGGACTGAAATTTATAATTTTAATTTCGTATTTCTCTTTTCTCTTTTCTCTTTGAATTTTAATCTTTTTGAGAGCCGACTCAACTGCTTTCAAAACGGGCTCGGCTCTCAAAACCATCCCCGGCCCTCCGCCGTACGGACGATCGTCGACAATTCGCGAGACATTTCCGTCTGGCCAAACTTTTTTGTATTTACCCGTGACATACATGCGCGGATTATAAAATGAGACTTTAATCTTCTTTTCCTTGATCGCGCGCGCCAAAATAGACTCGCCGAGGTACGAATCGAACATTTCTGGGAATAATGTAACGACATGAAAGGTCATAGGTTTTAGGTTATAGGTTTTAGCTTGAAAATGCAAGAAGAGCGCGGCCGAAGGACCCGCTCTTCTTTTATAATTTTTATTGCACTACGATCGTGAACATTTGTGATGTAGCAAGTCCGGTACCAGTATTCGTAGAGGTAATTTGAACTGGATAACTACCAGAAGGCGTAGTTATCGGAATATTCACATCAAATCCATTATTGATTATCTGTTCAGGAAGAACTCCGCTGTAACTGTAATTGTACGGTGTAGCAGTAAGCGGAGCACCAACTATCTTTGTAAGAAGAAAATTCGATGGAGCACATATCGGATAATCAGTATTCTTTGTATTGAAGAAAATGACCACGCTTGAACCGGCAGTTGCGGTGATAGTTTGTGGTGTCAAATACGGAGTAAGCATCGGCGCATTATGTACGCACGTCGTTGGAGTAATGGTCACTTTGAAATTCACTGTCGGCGTTGTTGTAGCAGTAACTGCATTTACTTGGCTAATAGTGACACCTGTTCGAGGATCATTAAACGTAGCACCCGCGTTCAAGCTTGATTCACGCATATCGTCATACCATTCAGAATTAACGCCTGAAAGCGTCGGGCGCATGTCGAGAAATCGATAGAGACCATTGACGCCAATTTTTGAAACCATAATTCCTTGCGCATTACTCTGTAGATTTTGGGTGTTTTGAATTGCGTTATCATATGCTGCTCCAAAACGATATTCCAGATAATACGTCGCCGGAAGTCCTGCTGGTTTAATTCGTGCAACTTTCTTTCCACCACCGATGGTCTCAAATGCACCGAGTGTATACGTACCGGTAGTTGAAATATCAAGCGCTTCAGTTCCTCCGATCCAGCCAAGCAACTGTTTAAAATATCCATTCATGTGAAATGCATATCGCGGTTCTGCCATCGTGTCAAAGTTGCTTCCGTATTCAATATCCACACAATCAAGCCCGAGAGAAACCCCGACACCACATTCATATGCAGTCGCATGCAGGAGCCCGAGCGAGTGCCCTATTTCATGCATGACTCCTTGCTCGACACGCGTTACGAGAGTTACTGGACTTTGTGCGTTGATCAATTGTGCGCCAGATTGTCCGAAGTTTTCGGCATTCATATAGGTACCCGTTTCTCCAGCACCATTACTGGTGATATGAAAGACTGCCTTGGTATAGGTTACGCCGTTAACCGTGAATGGATACGGGCCGATCGAAGAGAATCCGCCAAAACCTTGTGGAACATGGTGATAAATAAAGATGATATCGTAATTATTGAGATTGATATTATTTGCAGTAATATATGCATCTACTACACCGCCATCGCCAATATCAACAAAATTATAACTACCGGCCGGCATCGTGATCCATCCAAATACATCACCACCAAGCGTCATCTTATTGTATGATTGCTCTTTATAAAATTGCGAGACTCTTCCTTGAAACAACGTCTGAGAAAATTGTGTCGGGGTAAACGGATCGAGCGTGCCAGGAGCTTTAGTCAAGAGAGCAAGCATTTTTTTTGTCACAGGAGTACTCGTCCCTGTTCCAGCAGATTTTTCTCCACCAGTATTTGTTGTTTGTAACTTTGCGCTGCCCTCGGGGCTGACAATAACACTTCCATTCAAAGTGTATCCCTGTATTTGTTGTGTTCCCGAAAGTGAAATAGGTGCGGAAATACCGTACAGCGGCATCAGTGTTTTGCCATTTTGTACAAGATAACTATATGATTCTTTTCCTGCGTCATCTTCTTTGACCATCGTATAGACTTTCCCTGAAAATGAAGTTGTTTGTTCGATCAGACTTTGTACATCAGTGGGAAATGTCTTTCGCTCAGTATCGGAAAGCATGATAAATGGAACAACATTCGGATTGTCTTTCAAGAGCGTCGCGATTTTTGTCTGACGATCTTGGAGCATCGTGCGAAGGCTCGCGACATCATCGCGCTTCTTCAATATTGTGGTGTTGAGCGAAGAAATTTCATCAACGAGCGTCTTGCTCGCGTTCTGGTCAAAGACTTGCGCTGGTGTGCCGGCCCGTTTAGTAAGAGAGGATTTTCCAATAAAATATCCTGCACCCAAAATAAGCACTACAAGAAGCACTGCCTTGATGCTTTCTGTTTGTTGTTTTGTCATATCGAAATTATACCAAAGCAAGAGACACTATCCAAAGAAATGAGTGGAAATAAAAAAAACCTCACCGTATACCGCAGTGAGGTTCTTTCTAAAAACAACTATTACATATTCTTCAAATCTTCCATTGCTTCATCAACAGATTTTGAAGGATTTGCAGCTTTCATACTGCCTTCTGGTTCATTAATTTTCAAATTAACGCGTGCGTTGTTCTTCATTCCGATAACACGGAGAAGTGTACGGATCGCTTTCGCGGTATTGCCCATACGGCCGATAATTTTACCCATATCCGCTGGATTGACGGTGAGCGTAATCAATACACCCATTTCGTCTACTGTACGATCGATCTTCACGTCGTTTGGATTGTCAACGAGCGCCTTCACTACGTACTCAAGAAATGCCTTGTCGTCGTTCATGATATTTTTCTATACTTTGCTAGTAATCATGCAGTCGGTTCGACCCGCTGTACTGCTTCACATAGTATAGCGAGAAAAGTAAGGTGCTGTCAAACACATTCTTTTGCGTTGACAACAGACAGGAGTCTTCTATACTTCAAGAAAACCTAACGCCATGATTCCCCAGATCGAACAGCTCTTCATCATCCCACAAAGCATACTTATTTATTTGATACTTTTCTTCGGAGAAATTTTTATATCTTTTTTCGTATATGATTCTTCGATCAGACTTGAAAAAATAGTGCGCTTCGAAATAATTCCTTGGTTCTTCAGCATCTCGATCATCCTCGTCATCGTTCTCGTGACCTTTCTTTGGTGGGAGTATACCGAAACATACTTTCCCGTTACATTCCTTGCGCTCGTACAACAAATTGCTCCGCTTTTTTATTTACCATTTTTGCCTGAAAGGCTCATCAAACATGAGCGCGAAGCCATGCGAACCCACTGTTTAGATGAAAAATTGTTCTTTTGAATAAAACAAGGACTCGAACTTGAAAACGCTCTCTACTATGATTGGGCGTTTTCTTTTTTCTTCCACTATATAGGTTTTTCACCGATTTCTTGCAAATTGTCAAAATTCTGCTATACTCATCTCATCTATGGAAATTATTACTAATGTATTGCCTTGGATCCAGATCACGCTCTCAATTCTCCTCATTGCATCGATCATCCTTCAGCAATCAACTGCGGGATTAGGTGGAGCGCTCGGCGGTTCTGACTCGAGCATCACCTATCATACACGACGAGGTTTTGAAAAGTTTCTCTTCACGTTTTCCATCATTTTGGGCGTGCTTTTTCTTGCATCAGGGCTTGTCGCAATCTTTATCTAAACAACAGCATCACTCTCCTCTTTTGGAGCGTTTTTGACTGTCATTCATTATGGCACTTCATTTTCCTAAACGGAAAGAACTGAATCGTATTATCGGAACATTCTCAAAAAAAGAATGGCTGGTGTTCGTCATTCTTTCTACCGCGCTCATTGTGAGCGGTTTTGTGGCACTTATCAGCATCAACAACAAATTCACCGTCCGTGTACCGACATATGGAGGTAATATGAGCGAAGGCATCGTTGGAACTCCTCGTTTCGTCAATCCGATCCTTGCGCTCTCCGACGCTGACCGCGACATCGTAAGTCTTGTCTACTCAGGACTCGTACGACGATTGCCTGACGGAAGTATCGTTCCGGATCTTGCAGAAACATATACGATATCTGATGACGGGCTCATTTATACATTCACACTCCGCAAAGACGCGACATTCCAAGACGGTTCAAAAGTGACTGCAGATGACGTCATCTATACGATCACTTCTGCGCAAGATAGTCTCATTAAGAGTCCAAAGAAAATCAACTGGGACGGCGTCACCGTCGTCAAAACCGATGACCAGACGATCGTCTGCACGCTCAAACAACGCTATGCGACATTTCTCGAGAACGCGACTCTCGGAATACTCCCTTCTCGGATCTGGAAAGATCTTTCACCGGAACAATTCAGTCTTTCAAATCTGAACATCCAAGGGATCGGATCAGGACCGTATAAAATAAAAAAGGTTCGGACGTCATCATCAGGAATTCCATCATCATACGAGCTCGAAGCATTCAAAAATTTTGCACTTGGTCGCCCGAACCTCCGTACGATCACGATCAAGTTCTACGCGAATGAGAAGGACCTTGTCGACGCATATCGTGGTGGCAGTGTCGATAATATCAATGCGGTTTCTCCCCACACAGCCGAGACACTTTCTGATGACGGATATGATATCAAGACGACGAGCATCCCGCGTGTTTTCGGACTTTTTTTTAACGGTAATCAAGCACCGATGTTTAATGACTCCAAAGTCGTGACCGCGCTTGATCTTGCGATCAATAAAGACCGCATCATCGACGAAATACTCTACGGCT
>CALRFE010000051.1:2425-5364 GCA_943356425.1 Candidatus Nomurabacteria bacterium | reverse complement strand
TCGTTCTGATCAAAGAGGATCTCTGTGACAAAATGAAGATCAGGAGCGCTTGGAATATTATTTTTTTTATCATAATGTACTAAAGAAAAAACCACGCGATCGTCTGAGACATCAAGAAGAAGCGTCATTCGTTTTTTGTAGGAGGATCTTCCAAATAGCATACGATATGATTATACAATACGAGCCGTTTTTGCCAAAGGCAAAAACGGCTCGTATTTGATCCTCTATGAAATAAATCTTCTACAGAAGCACTGCTTTGATGCGACGAACGCCCTGCGAAGATGCTTCTTCTTTTTGAAGTTTGAATGCGCCGAGCTCGCCCGTATGTTCTACGTGTGGTCCACCACAAAATTCTTTTGAAATTGCATTGCCATTTTTGTCTTCGATAAAATAGACCGAAACCGTCTCAGGATATTTTGCACCGAATTCCATTTCCGCACCGAGCTTGAGCGCTTCATCACGTGGCATTTCGCGACGAACAACAGTGAGATCTTCGCGGATTTTTTCATTCACGATATCTTCGACGCGCTTTTTTTCTTCGTCAGTCATTTTACGATCAAATGCAAAGTCGATACGAAGACGTTCTTCGGTAATATTTGATCCGCGTTGTTTTACTTCTTTGCCGAGAACTTCTTGAAGCGCAGCAAGCAACAAGTGATGCGCTGTGTGGAGTTTGATCGTCTTTGGTTCATGATTCGCAAGTCCACCTTTGAACATTCCTGCGGAAGCAGTTTGCGAAAGTTTCTGATGTTCTGCCATTTTTGTATTGAAATCATCTATATCGATTTTGATTCCTTTTTCTTCTGCGAGCTCGACGGTAAGTTCGATCGGGAAACCATAGGTCGTCGCCAAAATAAACGGATCAGTCCCCTTTTCAAATTCTTTCATACCGTGTTCGAGCGTCTGGCGAAATTTGCTCTCCTCTTTTTCAATTTCATCCAAAACCATTCTCTTATTCGCGCGAATTAGAGAATAGATATCTTGATATTTTTCTATGACCGTGTTTGCAAGGTGGAAAAGTGCGACGTGCTTGATCGAAAGCACGTCGGCAAAGCGGATCGCTCGGCGCAAAATTCTGCGGAGGACGTATCCTCGTCCTCCGTTTCCCGGCACAACGCCATCAGAGATCATAAACACTGCCGTACGCACATGGTCTGCCAAAATACGACGAGCGCGATCATTTTTTGATTGTGTAAATTCATCAATTTTTCCAAAAATTTCAGTAAATAGATCTGTATCAAAGACACTTTCTTTCTTCTGCACTGTTGCAAGTAAACGTTCAAGCCCCATGCCGGTATCAATGCCAAGCGTGTCTAGCTTTTTGAGCGTTGCTTCGCCCTTGTCTAATTTTTCGCGGGAGCTACCTGCAAAGTATTCATTAAAGACGATGTTCCAAATTTCAACGTCTTGCCCCGTCGCATTCTTGCAATATATTTCAGTCGTCGGACCACAAGGGCCTGAGTCACCCGTCGGACCCCAGAAAACGTCTTTGCCATCTTCGCGAATGTCAGCGACGCCAAGTTCTTTCCAAATTTTCTCTGATTCTTCATCGCGAGGCACAACACCTTCGCCCTTATAAAAAGTGACATACGAAATTTCGAGTCCGAGTTCTTTTTTTATAAAATCATGCGCGTAGGTGATCGCTTCTTTTCGTCCGTAGCCACCAAATGAAAAGTTGCCAAGCATTTCAAAAAATGTCAGGTGCGTCGCATCGCCCACTTCATCAATATCTCCTGTGCGAACACATTTCTGAACGCTCACGGTATTTTTGCCTCCAAAATCTTTTTCCGCATCGCCCGGATTTGTGTAGTATGGTTTGAATTGTTGCATACCCGCAGTCGTAAAAAGGACGGAAATATCGCCTTCAGGCACGAGCGCAGATGACGGCACAACCGCATGTCCGCGCTGCTTGAAAAACTCTAGAAATTTGGTTCGGATTTCGTTTGAGGTCAGCATGGGTAAAATATAGCAAAAAATGGGCAATAAAAAAAGCGCCCCGAAAAATTCGAGGCACTTTGTATTTTAATTTCAAAGCACTATTTCAAACTTGCTAAAATTGCTTCAGAGAAATCAAATTTATAATTTTTTCGTGCAGCTTTTTTAGCTTCTTGGTTAAATGATTTGATTTTTCGCTCGATCGTTGATGAGCTAAAATCCGATTCGTGCATTGATCGCACATACGCATACAATGATCGTAATTCCCATTCATGTTCATATTCTTTTAAGATCGTAGGAGTACTTCGAACTTTATCAAGAGCAATTTGATACATTTTCAATTTTCCTTGATCAAAGGGCATGTTGTAACCTTGATAAAGACATTGAGCGAATGACATCGTATCAATCTTGAAGTCGTCTGAAATAAATACAGATTCTGCTTTTTCAAAAATAACTTGAGAACCATAGAAAGGATATTCCTTGTGCCAGCCACAGAGTATTCCAAAAATATTCTCCCCTCCGAAAGTTTCAATAAAAACACTGTCAGGCAGGGCGGCGAACATCATATTGATTTCCGCCAAATACTTTCTTGTATTTTTGTAATTGTCTTCCAGGGCTATCGCCGTTGTCAAAATATTTTTTGAATTTGCGAAACAATCAGATTCTTTGAGGGCACTCCATGCGAGAGTTTCGATTTGATCAAGTATTGGATATTTCACCAAAGACATTGAGTCAAATGCACCAAGGATGGTGATGAAGTCATCTGGTTTAATGCAGATACCATCATCATATGCTTTCTGCCAAATTGCTTCAGCTTGCGAGGGCCTGAACGCGAGCAATTGCGGTATCATCGCGGACGCTAATGGTCGTTCCATAATGCCCGTCCACAATCGTTCTATTCCTACCGCTTGTGGAGCTTGTTTGAGGAAATACAACAAGTTGCCATTTTCCCCATATTTTAGGATCGCATCAATATATGATGCATGGTATGAACTGAAATTCTC
>CALRFE010000051.1:0-2415 GCA_943356425.1 Candidatus Nomurabacteria bacterium | reverse complement strand
CATCAGCAATAAAACCATCGTGGAAACGATCTCCATCAATCCGTTCTGGAACAAATGTTCCGATCATGCTTTTAGCAAAGAGTGCATCTTTTTCCGAAAGCGGAAAAATAATTCCAGTAAATACAGCGGGATCCAAATATCCGTGTGTATCACAAAATAATTTTGTTTGTTTCTTGAATTCTTCCGCATACGATGAAGCTCCAATCTTTTCAACAATAGGACGAGACCAGGGCTGGGTACTGCTATTATAGTAGCCCTTTAAGCTGGCAGTCATCCGTTTCGAAATCGTTGCAAATGCATCTTCGCTTTGCGGGCCAGAAAGCATTCCAACAAGCTCTTCAAGTGATGCCTGATCCCAGAAATTGGGTGGCACAGGCTTGCATGCATCGATCATTGGCAACACGACAATTGGTGTTTGTGAGTAAACAGGGGTCATCCACACTGTGAACGCCACCAAAATGAGAACAAGGATTTTTTTCATTGTTAATGAATTGTTTGGTTTAAAAAATGTGATTTAATTTAAATTGCTTTTGCAACAGTTAATCATACTTAATTAAACTTGTCAATAGTATCAAAAACCCTCGGCGAGCCGAGGGTTTTTGATACAAACTTTAATCTCCAAGCGTCGTGTCGTCGTGTTCTGGAGGATGATTGTTGAGGACTTTAGGAATTTTTCTGATCTGTTGTTCGATAAAATAAAGAACAATGAAGACAAAGAGGACAAGTGCGGTCGCGATGATCGCAAGGTCAGTGAGTCCAAATCCGCAGGCCATACCGATACCAGCAGAGACCCAGATACTTGTTGCGGTCGTGAGTCCCGTTATTTTAGAGTCTTTAAAGATGATCAATCCAGCGCCGAGAAATCCGATACCGGTCACGATCTGCCCCGCGATCTGTGTTGGATTAAAATTTGGATTATTCGCATACAACGTTCCGACCATGTCAGAAATAATAACAAAGAGTGCAGAACCCGCTGCTACGAGCGCGTACGTGCGCATGCCCGCAGTCTTGTGCGCGATAATGCGTTCGATTCCGATGATCATACCGAACACCATCGCGAGTCCGAGCTTTGAAATAATGAGTGAATTTTCTGGTGTGAGAAATGTTTCCATCTAATAAGTATATCAGAAGGAAAAATTTGAGTGCTGTGGATTTAGGAAACGACTCCCCCGCCTAAGCAGATATCGCGGTCATACACGACAATCGATTGGCCAGGAGAAACGAGGGTCGGCTCTTTGAAATTAACCTGCCAAGTTTTTTTATTCTGGGAGATAGCACATGGCAAAAATTCTCCGTGATAACGGATCTGCGCAGTGTATTTTTTATTCTCATTCGGAATTTCTGAGATCCAATTGGTTTTCTCAAGCGGAATTGATATTCCAATATTCTGCAGAATACCAGAATGATCTTTTGTGTCGTTGAGGTCTTGCTTTGGTGAATACGAAACGGTGATGGTATTTTTCTTGATGTCTTTTGCAATCACATAATATCGCTCATCGTTCGCGCCTTTTTTCGTAATAGTGAATCCATGTCGTTCGCGAAGCGTAAAAAAGAGTGCACCAGGATGATGTCCGATTATTTCGCCTTTCGTGTCAAGTACATTTCCCTTTTTTTCTTTGATGTAATGTTTCAAAAAATCTTTCATATCAAGCGGCCCCAAGAAGCAAACGCCTTGGCTGTCTTTTTTTGTCGCGGTCGGTAATTTATATTTTTCTGCAAGTTTCCGCACCTGGCTCTTTTGTAGATGACCGACAGGAAATAGCACATGCTTCAAGTCATCTTGAGTAAGCATCCAAAGAAAATAACTCTGCTCTTTCGCTTTGTCAGCACTAGTCTTTAGTCTATAGTCTATAGTCTTTAGATTCTTTTGTGATTTACTATAGACTATAGACTGAGCACTATAGACTTGGGTGTAATGTCCTGTGGCAATAAAATCCGCACCATGCGCTTTTGCAAATTGCCAAAATACACCGAACTTCACTTCGCGATTACACATGACATCAGGATTTGGTGTGCGACCGCGCTTGTACTCGTCGATCATATATTTTGCAACATGATCGCGGTATGCGGCTTCGCCATCGCATTCGAGGAATGGAATATTTAGATGGGCCGCGACACGCATCGCATCGCGTCGTTCATCGCGCCAAGTGCATTCAATGAAATCGGGCTGCCAGGTACGAATAAAAACACCAACGACATTGTATCCCTGGTCTTTTAAAAGCGCGGCCGAGACAGAAGAATCAACTCCTCCTGACAAGCCGACAAAGACTGTTTTAGCGCCTTTTTGCATTGTGCAAATATCTTACAACATCATCAGCTTTTTGTATAATTGATACGTCCCCAAAGGAAAATTTGTCGCCGAATGCGCTTCAAATTTCCCACGTGGCGAGATATGCTCCCAAAAAACAAATAAAT
>CALRFE010000050.1 GCA_943356425.1 Candidatus Nomurabacteria bacterium | reverse complement strand
GGAATTGGTATACGCGCTAGTCTTAGGAACTAGTCCCGCAAGGGTTGGGAGTTCAAGTCTCCCCTCCAGCACTTTGTTTAGGATTCAGATTTTTAGTTAGTTTCGGCCCGGTAGCCAAGTGGTAAGGCATTCCTCTGCAAAAGGAATATACGGCGGTTCAATTCCGCCCCGGGCCTCAGATTAGTTTATAGATTTAAGTTTTTAGTTATTAAGGGAAAAAATCTTAAAACTAATTGTTTGCCCGAGTGGCGGAACTGGTATACGCGCACCACTTAAAATGGTGTCTCGCAAGGGATGTGGGTTCGATTCCCACCTCGGGCACATACAATACCGAGGCAAGGCCTCGGTATTGACATAATAATCACTTAAGTTGTAATTAACGAGGCCTTGCCTCGGCGGGTTGAGATTTTAGATATAAAAAAAACCGCATGGAAGATATCCTGCGGTTTTTTTATTTAAAAAATTTTACTATACTCATTAGTTCAAATACACGATCTGATTAGTTGCATCTGCGCTCGCAACACCTTGGTTGAAATATACATCCATTTCATAAAATTTATGCCCATCGCTTCCGTCGAGGCTGCGGATCTTATGATAAGTGCTATATTCGCAAGCAACAGTAACTTTTCCATCTGGAGGAATAGGATTCACCCAAGTGCAGATTTGGTAATTGCCATTATAATTGCAAGTTGGTATGACTACCTGGCAAGTTACATGATACACAGTTTGTTCAGTACCATATTGGTCATAGATAATACTAGTACCAGCACTTGAGGCAATGTATACGAGAGTCACAGTAGTTCCGGTTCCAGTACCGTTTCCGCCGCCATTATTACCTGAAGGAGTATCTGAGTCATCGTAACCAGAGAAAGTTGCGGGGTCAGGATCATTTACACATTGACGAAATGTTCTGTCATAGTGTTTTCCAGTTGGGCAACTGTGATCCTTTCTGCAACTCGCAAAAGTGAACACAACAATAAGAGTAAGTAAAATGTTAAGGAATTGAAAAATCTTTTTCATGTCTTTTTGTTTTTATGAGTGATGAAATGGTTTTTTATCTTTTCATGTACATTATAGCATTTTACAACACATTTGTCAAGTACCATAAACCCTTATATTTGCTATACTTTCTGGGCATTTTAGCTTCCCCTCTTTTGCTCAAAACCTATCAAGATACTATGAAAAAATTCCTGCGAACAATACCGATCGAAGGCTATGTGGTGGTCCTCCCATCGCTTCTTTTTTTGTCGGCTATAGGATACTTTGCTGTGAGCTGTCATAGGATAGTGTATGACTACTGCTCGCTTAATACGATGAGCGGACATTTTATGAGTGTGCTCAAAGAGGATTCAGTCCTTCTTCAGATCATTCTCATTCCCCTGCTCGTCTACACACTCGCAGTGATCGTCTATTCGATATATCAATACCGGATGTTCAAAAAAGAAGCAGCTGATTACATCCGCAGTTTTCTAGGAATATTCTTGCTCTTAGGGCTGATCTCTTTTGTCATTGGTGCGGGAGCACAAATCCTTTTCAACACTGCAAACGGAATTTCTGTGATCCGTGCGTCTGATCTATTGATGCATTTTGATAAGATCATTTTCGGCGTGTATCCACCGATATATCTCGCAGGGGTCATCCAGAACGGCGCAATTGCAAATGCTATCTACCAGATATACCTAGCGACGTTCGCGCTCTTTGCAGTCACGATGACGCTGACGCTTTTGACGAGAAAATATTTCTTCAGGAAAATAGTTCTCTCATTTTGGATCGCATTTCTTTTTTCTGTCCCCCTCTGGCTCTTAGTGCCAGCAATTTCTCCAGATCTCCGTTACGGCAAGAACACGCTCAATGCTCCCGTCCAAGAGGAAATTCGACAAGCGTATGATCAAGTATTGATACCGACCCGCGCGCAAGAAGCGCTCCATTCCATCCAAGATATGTGGATAGATCCAAAAGGTATGTCGATCCCTATCAGTACATTTCCGAGCTTCCACGCCATCTGGGGTGTCATCACGACTGTCATACTCTTTGATCTATGGTTACCACTCGGACTCGCAGCTATTCCATGGCTCTTGATCGAGCTTACGAGCACAGTGTACACTTTTGAACATTACGCTGTCGATGTGATCTGCGGTATCCTTGTTGCAAGCGCCGCATTATACCTTGCAAAAAAATTGCTTGCATATGATACAAAATACTGCACCGATCGATGGCGTTTATTTGCGCTTGTTGAGAAATTTGAGACGAACTTCGGAATTTTTATTAAGAAGATCGAAGGAATAGGGCAAAAAAAATAGCCCTGGATTTTTTGGTTTTTTTACGATATACTTTGATTTAATTCGTAATGAGCCGTCCGCTTGTTACGGAATTATATTTCCGCCCATAGCTCAGCTGGTAGAGCAATTGCCTCTTAAGCAAAAGGTCGTAGGTTCGATCCCTACTGGGCGGACTAGACGAAAAAAAGTAGCCTGCGCTACTTTTTTTCGTACTTGTTCGAGCCGGAACGATGTTTCGTCAGCAGACGAAACCGTGAGGCGGGATCGCGAAAATTTCGAGCGACGGCGAGAAATTATTTGTGATGACAGAACCCCCTGAATTTTATTAAAACTCAGGGGGTTCCAAGCTATTTTAGCTAGTTGACTTTTCTGTTATTATAATGTATAATGAGAAAAAATCCTTAACAATGTCTACTACTACAGCAGTAACCACTGCAACTTCGAAAAAATCAAAATTTGATTTGAACAGCAATGGCACCAAAGCCATTATCCTCGGTTCCGTCCTCTCTCTGGTGCTCCTCTATCAACAGTGTGATACTTCAAAAAACACCGCCGAAGTATCACAACCAAGTGTTGTTGAAAGAACCGCAAGTGAAGCATCACTTCCTTTCCCCACTGAAACCAATCGTCAGTATCTCAAAAATCTGCCACACCAATATTCAAAAGATGTGTACTTCCGTGTTGAGCACTTCACTGATTATCGTTGGATGCTCGCACAATCAGGAGATGTGAAAATTGCGCTCTATCCTTTCAGCAAGCACAGCAAGAAAGAATGGTATCTCTATGGCAACCAGAGCAACAAGCTTCCCAAATTCGAAAACGGATCTATTGTATACATCTGCAATCCGGATTCGACTATCGACAATGCTGAAGCAAGCTTTTATTATGTTTCAAGGAGTTGGAAGTGTCCCGAGCAGTAGCTCTATATTATAAGAGAAGAAATGACAAAGTCAGGCCCCAAAAGCTTGACTTTGTTTGTTTTTTGTGATACAATATAACTAAATAAAATCATTAAAAACATGAGCACAACAACAATTACGAAGCCGAAAATTCACACCTTCGGACTTGAAATGTTCGTAGGCGCATTGATCATATTTGGGTCAATGTTTTACTTCACTGACATACTTGCCGTAAAAATTCTCTCTGCGACGCTAATGCTTGTCGGATGCAATTTTACCACACCGCTTTATTGTCGCATTACAATCTTTATGGGAAATCCTATGATGAAGAAAGACGAGAACGGTGAAATTACCAGCTACTGGATCATCAAAGGATGGACTTGGTTGCCACCATTCCTTTTTACTGGAGGCAAAGATCTCATCTATCTCGGCCCGCGGACCATCCACATCGGAAAGAATCACAACGCGAAAGGAGAAACTGAATACGAACCGTTCATGGATATCGAAAATATCGTCGGTGTCGGATTAGGACTCATGCAGGTACATACCATTGACCCAATTCGTGTCACACTTCGTGAAGGCGGTATCGGCGATGTCGATACATTCCTAAAAAATATGGCGGAAAATATTACTCGACCATATATCAAACAAAGAAAATGGGACGACCTGCTCGCAGGCACTGGTATTACAGGAACTGCTACTGCAACAACTCACTTGGAACTTATTGGTAAAAATATCATGGACCACATCAAGGACCATCAAACAGGTCATGAAGCGAGCGATGCTGTTATTGCAAATCTTGGACAACAAGTTGATTTCGTTGAGATCGAAAAACTGGATATTCCTGAGGATATCAAGGAGCAATACAAGGAGAAGAAGAAGGTTGCGATCCTTGGCGATAGCATTGCAGATTTCAAATCAAAAACTGGACTCCATGAAAAGGAAGCCGTTGAGACCATCGAACGCAAGGACAAGCTCCGCACAACGACTGAAACTATAAAAACCATCGAGTTCAAAAATATAAAAGAACTTGGTGATGCAGTCGGTAATGTTGTTGAAAAGCTCTTCAAGAAAGGAGCTTAAATATATTAAGCTAAAACCTAAAACAAAAAAGTCACGAGCGTATTTCGCATCGTGACTTTTTTTGCTTCTATTTTAGAAATTTATTGTGCTTGCGGGATGACGATCGCGCCATTTTGGCCAGTGAAGCCGAATGTCGCGATGATGATCTGCATGATACCGAAGGTACCAACCATGATCGCCATACCGAGCACACCCCAGATCATATGACTCTTCCCTTTTTCCTTTGTTTCTTCATTGTCCGGATTTGCCATGAATTCAACAATTCCGTAGAGAAACACGACGAGTGCGATTGCGAAAAGCAAAATAATGATCGGGTTGATGATTACTTTGTTCACTTTGGACATCAACTCATTGATATCCATCGCATGTGCCGTTTTAGGAATAAGGAAATAGAACATTGATTATGAGATAACGACTGGAAGCGGAACGGTTCCACCTTGACCAACACCAGTAGTGGTAGCAAGGAAACCAACGAGACCCCAGATAGAAACGATGACGAAAAGCGCAATGATACCCATGATCATGTGACTTCGTGCAAGACCGCGTTCTTCTTCGTCTTTGACGGTAACGTATTGGATAACTGCCCAGATGAAGTAAACAACACCGAGAACGACCACGATAGGAATGATTGTGTCGAGCGTTGTTTTGACGATACTCAAAATGCCTTGGATGAGCGTATTTGTTGAAGAACCTCCTTGGACGTTCACAGAGATTGGGTCTGCAAATGCGATCGCAGGAAGTGCAAATGTTGCAGCACCGATAAGAACTTTTTTAATACTTTTCATAATAATTATTACTTATTAATAAAATGACCTTATAATATTATACGCTCCGTCACGACAGACGTCGCGTCTTTTTCATATATGATTATACCACAAAATACCCTGTACATCACTGCAACTGTGGAATAAGGAATCCGAGGCCGAATGTCGTTGTAACAAACGCGACCAGCCCCCAGACAGAGACCATGACAAAAAGAGCAATAATGCCCCAGATCATGAACTGCGCCGCTTTTGCGCGCTCTTCTGCGTTCCTTTGGTTGATGACGTATGAGACGACATACCACATAAAGAGCACAACTGCGAGCCCGACAAGTATGGGAATAAGC
>CALRFE010000049.1 GCA_943356425.1 Candidatus Nomurabacteria bacterium | reverse complement strand
AAGAAAAACTTTTACAACCATGAAAACAAAATTACTGGTAACCATTACGCTCCTTTGTTTTTTCTTTTGTGCAAGCAACACTTTTGCACAAGACACAATGCTTTGGCAATCATACGCAGGTGGATCAAGTTCTGATTATGCCACGCAGACTTCCGTTCTTGGAAACTATATCTACATCACAGGAGTTACGATGTCATTTGATGGTGATTGCTACGAAAATCACACTGACACCGCGGCAAGCTTTCACGAAGATTTCTTTGTAGCAAAACTTGATCTCGATGGAAATTTTAAATGGAAACACTGTGCTGGCGGATTGCATGACGAATATCCGCACAACATCATCGCAACGAGCGATGGCGGTGTGCTAGTTGTGGGGGAAACAAATTCAGAAGATTCGATTATTCTCATTAACCAAGGTCAAGTTGATATATGGTTAGTAAAATTCGACTCTCTCGGAAATGAACTATGGAATAAATCCTATGGCGGTTTCGGCAATGACGCCGCGCTCTCTATTAAAGAGACAAGCGATGGCGGATATATTTTTGCCGGCATGTGTGGAGGAAGCGGTGGTGACATCATTGGATACCACGGCGGCTGGTGCGATGGGCTCGTTATGCGGATTGATTCGATGGGAACACCACTCTGGCAAAAAGTATTTGGTGGTTCGCAATACGATCTGTTCTATTCTGCCTATGAAGATTTCGATGGAGGATATATCTTAAATGGATATACCAATTCGCAAGATGGAGATGTTACGGACACACTTCACGGAACCTTCGATGGACTCAGAGTAAAACTTGATTCCAGTGGAAACCAAATGTGGTATCGTCTCTATGGCGGTCAAAATACTGATATATTGCGGACGAGCGCTCCGTACTATGGGCACGGCACGGTTTCGGTTGGATTGACTAAATCCGATTCTGGTGACTTGCATCGCAATTTTGGCGGCATGGACATGTGGGTACTCGTCACTGATTCTCTCGGAGAAATTATCTCATCTCAAAGTTACGGCGGTACTGGCAACAGCGATGACGGATATGTTATTGCTCAAACAGCACATGGCTATGTTGTCGCGGGGCTCACAAATTCTAATGACAGCAATGTGGTTGGCAATCATGGCCCTATCTACACTTGGGATGATTGGATCGTACGCCTTGATTCACTCGGACAATTTGTGGCAGGGTATTGTTATGGAGGAGACGCAAATGAATATGGTTCAACCATGTCCATGGCGCTCACCAAACCAATGGGAGACATCATTATCGGTTCATGTACTAATTCTGTAAATTCCGGAGATGTCATTGGAGATAATACTACGGGCAATATTCGGATATATCGTTTACGAAATGAAGATAGTGTTGTCGCTGTTATTGTAGACACCACGGAAGATACAACCTTTGTACAGAAAATCCTCTCTCATTCAACAATAACCGTATTTCCGAATCCAACAAGTAATTTTGTGACCATAGCAGGAGATGTTCCGCTTGGAGAAATCTACATATACAATTCGCTTGGAGTAGTGATACTTCAAAAAAAGACACAAGAAAAAAGTGTTTCGGCTGATATGCATGATTTCCGAGCAGGGGTATACTATTGCAAAGTTGTTTCAGATGAGCGAAGTGCTATTACCCGACTTATTGTCGTTAAGTAAGAGCACATACTACTTTGTATAAGAAACTAAAGACCTTTTGATGAAAATCAAAAGGTCTTTGTATTTTTCCCCTCCTGTATGAGGAGGGGTGCCCGACAGGGCGGGGTGGTGCGGTTCCCTTGCATTTTCCAGTCTCTTCTTGTATAGTATTTCCATAAGTCTCTAGCGGACTTTTTTGTTTACCTCGGTATATCTGAATACTAGGAAAAACAGAGTTGCAGTGTATTTCAATCGTATTTATCTTTAATCTGTTATCTTTTAACTTATAATCTATAAAGATGCCTTCAATCAACCAACTCGTAAAAAAAGGACGAAAGAAAGTCGTCAAAAAATCAAAAGCGGTCGCTTTGGCACGCGGTTTCAACGCGCTCAAAAATCGCCCGATCTTTTACCCTGCGCCATTTAAGCGCGGCGTGTGCACGAAAGTGACGACGACCACTCCAAAGAAACCAAACTCAGCGCTCCGAAAAATTGCCCGCGTACGCCTTACCAATGGTATGGAAGTCACGGCATACATCCCAGGTATCGGACATAATCTTCAAGAACACTCAGTAGTCATGCTTCGCGGCGGTCGCGTGAAGGACTTGATCGGTGTGCGTTATCACATCGTCCGCGGACGTCTCGACGCAACTGGTGTCGACAAGCGTATGCAAAGTCGCTCACTCTATGGTGCAAAACGCCCAAAGAAAGGAGATAAGAAATAAAATTCTACCATCTAATTCCTAAAATATTATGCGCAGAAAAGTAAAAAATCGAAATATGCCAGCTGCGGACACTACGTTCAATTCCGTAAAGCTCTCAAAATTCATCAACACGGTCATGTGGGATGGAAAGAAAGAAACTGCACGCAAAGTTGTGTACGCTGCATTTGAAACGATCAAAGAAAAGACCGGCAATCCGAATCCGCTCGAAGTGTTCGACATGGCGATCAAGAACGTCGGACCGATCACTGAAGTCCGTTCACGTCGTATCGGTGGAGCAAACTATCAGGTCCCTCGTGAAGTTCGCCCTGAACGACGCCAAGCACTCGCGATCCGCTGGATCCTCATAGCTGCTCGTGCTGGAAAAGGACGACCGATGCATGAGAAGCTCGCCGATGAGCTCATCAGCGCTTCAAAGAATGAAGGAACTGCAATCAAAAAGCGTGACGACACGCACAAGATGGCAGAATCCAACAAAGCATTCGCACACTTCGCTTGGTAGTTTTGAAACTCGTTTCAAAAATACCTTAGCGAATGTAGCGCTTAGCTCTTAATTTTCTGAAAGAAAATCTTAGAGATGAAGATGTCACATTTTGCTTGGTAATCCATGTTCTAATCAAAATAAAAAATCCCCTTTAGGGGGATTTTTTATTTTTTCTTTAACTCGATGAGTTATCCTAAATACTGCTACTAATAATTTTAACGACACACATTTTTAACAGTAAGTTTACATCTACGCTATAGCGTAGATGTAAAAGCAAATAAAATGATAAAACTTTATTATAAAGGTATGCGGGTCAATGCTTTTGGTTTTCCTGTCGGTAGCCAAAAGAAGGATTATAAAAAGCAAAATAATAAAAACAAGCGTTTGTACCACTGTTCATTTTTTTCTTCTGCCCCTAAAACATCACTGAAGAACTTGATTGTGATATATGACATTCCCGAAGAAAAGAAAAAAGAACGTGACTGGTTTCGTCGACATTTAAAGAGATTTGGTTTTTCTATGATCCAACGCAGTGTTTGGGTAGGTCCATCACCTCTCCCTAAAGATTTCTTGGAATACATAAAAGAAATAAAACTTAAAAAAACTTTCAAAACTTTTAAGCTCGCCAAGCCTTACATTGGTAAGTCATAATTCAATCTACGCTATAGCGTAGATTGAATTATGAGAAGTATAAGAAGAGAATGGATTATCGATATCCCGCTTATAAATTTTTAATGCTACACTATACCCATGATTCCTGAATAATTTGTTTACGTTTCCATTCCGCTTGGGCTTATCGGAGCGATCTTGTATATCCGCGATATGGTAAAAGGGGAGACCAAGCCGAATCGGATCAGTTTTTTACTTTGGTCACTCGCTCCGCTCATCGGCGTCGCGATCGCGATCTCTGATGGCGTCGGACTTCCGGCACTCCCTATTTTTATGGCCGGCTTCAATCCACTCATCATCTTCATTGCTTCTTTTTTTACTAAAAATGGTTACTGGAAATTGACTGCTCTCGATTATTTCTGTGGGGCATTGTCTGTCGTCGCCCTCATTGTCTGGCTCTCAGTGCACGCGCCTGTTGTTGCGATCACTTTTGCAATCGCGAGCGACCTGTTTGCGGGTATTCCCACTGTCATCAAATCTTGGAAAAACCCGCTTTCAGAGTCGCCGTTGCTCTATATTTTATCGACGATCGGCAATATTGTCGGACTGTTGATCATCAACGATTGGATGTTCGTAGCATATGCTTTCAGCGGGTATCTCATCATCATGAATAGTATTATCTTGCTCGGGATTTATCAAAGAAAATTTCTTAAAAAAGCCTAGTTTGCGGGTTTGCAAAAAAAGGCAGTATGTCGTATAGTATTCGCATTAGCGGCGACGCTATTTTTTTATCACTTTGCTATTTAATTTAAGCTGAAAGCTAACACCTGACAGCTGAAACCTGTTTTTTATGGAACGAGATTATCCTCTAGAAAAAGTACGTAACTTTGGAATTATTGCCCACATCGACGCTGGTAAGACGACTACTACCGAGCGCGTTTTGTACTACACGGGCGTGTCGCACAAGATCGGCGAAGTGCACGATGGTGAGACGACGACTGACTGGATGGAACAGGAACGCGAGCGCGGTATCACGATCACATCTGCAGCAGTCACTTGTTTTTGGACTCCGACATACGCACTCACTGATAAAAATAAAAAGCATCGTTTCAATATCATTGATACCCCCGGACACATCGATTTCACTGTTGAAGTGAAGCGCTCACTTCGCGTACTCGACGGTGCAGTCGTCGTCTTTGACGGCGTTGCCGGCGTTGAACCACAATCTGAAACCAACTGGCGCTATGCCGACGAAGCAAAAGTGCCTCGTATTTGTTTCATCAATAAACTTGATCGTACGGGCGCATCTTTTGAACACTCATTTGCAACCATTCTTGATCGCTTGAACAAGAGCGCAGTCCGCATGCAGATCCCGATCGGTCTTGAAGAAAAGCACGAAGGCGTCATCGATCTTTTAAAAATGAAGGCTTTCTACTTTGAAGGCGACATGGGCAATAAGGTCATTGAAAAAGAAATTCCTGAAGAATACAAAGCTGATGCAGAAAAATATCACGCAGAACTCATTGAAAAAATCGTTGAACAAGACGATACGCTCATGACCGAATATCTCGATGGAAAAATTCCTGACATCGAAACATTAAAGAAGACACTTCGTAAAGCGGTCATCGACAATGCAATTTTCCCTGTGTTTGCAGGTTCTGCGCTCAAAAATAAGGGTGTGCAGCTCGTACTCGACGCCGTTGTTGACTATCTTCCTGCGCCAACTGATATTCCTCCGATTCCAGGTATTAATCCAGATAATGATGAACCGATGGTCCGTCATGCATCTGACACTGAACCGTTTTCAGCACTCGCATTCAAAGTTGCAACCGATCCATTCGTCGGACAACTCATCTTCTTCCGCGTCTACTCAGGAACGCTCGCAGCAGGTTCATATGTATACAACCCTCGCACGCGCAACAAAGAACGTATCGGCCGTATTCTTCGTATGCACGCAAACGATCGCGAAGAAGTGAAAAAAGTTTTCGCTGGAGAAATCGCGGCAGCAGTGGGACTCAAAGATACGATTAATTCAGACACGCTCTG
>CALRFE010000048.1 GCA_943356425.1 Candidatus Nomurabacteria bacterium | reverse complement strand
CGCGTCTCTATTATTGAAATGCTTATTGAAGCAGGTTCTGGACACACTGCGGGGCCACTCGGTATGGCAGATGTTTTTACTGCACTCTTTTTTCATTCTCTGAAACACGACCCACGAAACCCGACATGGGTAGATCGCGATCGCGTTGTACTTTCAAATGGACATATTTGTCCTGTCTATTATGCAACACTTGCACATGCAGGATATTTGCCTGTGGAAGAATTAAAAACGCTCCGCAAATTCGGTTCTCGTTTGCAAGGACATCCGCATCGTGAATACTTACCAATATTAGAAACAAGTTCAGGTCCGCTCGGTTCTGGCCTTTCGCAGGCTGTTGGTATGGCGCTTGCAGATCGAATCGATAACGGCAAATCAACTGACAAAACTATTTTTGCGCTTTTATCTGATGGTGAACATGACGAAGGAAACACTTGGGAAGCGATTTTGCTTGCGGGCAAGGAAAAGTTGCGCAATTTAATCGCAATCGTTGATCGCAATAATATTCAGATCGACGGATTCACTGAAGATATCATGCCGCTTGGTGATCTCGGAGAAAAATATGCGGCGTTCGGCTGGCATGTACAGGAAATCGATGGGCATAATTTTAACAATATCGTTGATGCGATCGAAAAAGCGCGCGCAGTCTTTGAAAAACCATCAGTCATCATCACGCGAACGATTCCCGGTAAAGGTGTCAAGGAATTCGAACGAGATTTCAGATGGCATGGCAATCCGCCGGGACTTGGTCCAACAGATAAAATTCCAAAAGACAAACAAGGCGAGGTCGCACTTGCGGAGCTGCGAACTCTGGGAGGCAAAATTAGAAGTGAGCATCAATAATTATGAACGAACGAATTAAAATTAAAATTCCAGAAGCTGAAGAATTTTTTGAAACCATGAATCCCAAAAAAGATGACATTAAAATAGAATTTCTCGGCAGAATAGTCACTATAATCATTGCCGGGTTGGGATTGATCACTGCGCTTGCGTGGGATGAAGCATTCCGTGATATATTCGTCAAATTATTTGGAAATTTAAATTCATTTAATGATAAGTTAGGCTATGCAATTTTTGTTACTGGTATTGCTGTTGTCGGCTCGATTATTCTTGGACGAATTTTCATAAAGAAAAAAAGAAAAGCAAAGCATGATTAATCCTAATTTAAAACTGAACCCGAAAGTATTCAATGACGACCCCAGTAGCAGATCCTCGTGCCGAATGCGCGCTCGGCTCGCTACGGGGCGGGACGTGGTCAATTAATTTTTAAACTGTATGTTAAATTCTCAATTAAAATTGAACCCCAAAGTGTTTAATGATGACCCCGAAGGAAAGCTCGGCATCGAATGCATACCTCGCTTCCAACGGGGCAAGACGTGGTTAAATAATTTTCAAATTGTATGTTAAACCCCCAACTTAAATTAAATAGCAAAGTGTTTATGGATGATGTCGAGCAAGTGCCCATCCGTAAAGGGTTTGGCGAAGGACTTGCAAAGGCAGGCGAGCTCGACAAGAATGTCGTTGCACTTTGTGCTGATCTTACTGAGTCGACGAAGATGGACCTTTTTAAAGAAAAATTTCCCGAGCGATTTATAGAGATCGGTGTTGCCGAACAAAATCTTGTCACCGTTGCGTCTGGTATGGCTGCGATGGGGAAAATTCCGTTTTGTTCTTCGTATGCGATGTTTTCTCCTGGTAGAAATTGGGAACAGATCAGAACAACAATCGCATACAATGATCGTCCTGTGATTATCGTTGGTTCTCATGCTGGTATTTCAGTTGGTCCTGATGGTGGTACACACCAAGCGATTGAAGACATGGCGATCATGCGCGCAATGCCGAACATGATGGTCGTTTCTCCGTGCGATGCAATTGAAGCAAAGAAAGCGACGCTCGCACTTGCAAAAGCTGGTAAGCCTGCGTATTTACGACTTGCACGCGAGAAGACCGGAATCATGACCACCGAAGATACTCCATTTGAAATCGGTAAAGCACAAATTTTTTATGCGCCTGACGGTATTGCGCATGTCGGTGTAATCGCGACGGGTGCGCTCGTTCGAAACGCGATGCTTGCCGCACGTGATTTAGAGAAAAAAGGAATCAAAGTAAAAGTTATGAATCTTGCAACCATCAAACCGCTCGACCGAGAAGCAGTCGTCGCGCTCGCAAAAGAAGTAAAAGCGATCGTAACAGTGGAAGAGCATCAGATCGCTGGAGGAATGGGGAGCGCGATTGCAGAATGTCTTGCGCAAAATTTTCCAGTACCGATCGAATTTGTCGGTGTGCAGGATCGTTTTGGACAGTCAGGCACCCCAGAACAACTTATTGAACATTATGGCATGGGTAAAGATTCGATCACACAGGCAATTCAATTAGTTTTAAATCGTAAAAGTAAGTAAAGCGATCCAGCTGGTATGAACAGGAACTAATAAAAAGAACCGCGCCTATGGCGCGGTTCTTTTTATTAGTTTTTTCTGATTATATCTTCTTTTTTCTCCTCTAGAATAGCCTTGAGTGCACTCTCGGTGAGCTTGAGATCGTGTTTGAGTTTTTCTAGACGTTTCTTATGAGCATCTGTCCGTTCATAATGTTTTGCCGATTCCATGTCATTCATCTCCAGATCTGCTTTTTTGCTTCCCAGTTTTTCAAATATCTCTAGATACGCTTCTTGGTGAGCAGTTCCGTCAGTCGCTTTTTCTCCTGCCAACTTTACTGCCTCAAATTTTTTCTCGAGCTCGGCAATTTCTTTGTTTAATATTTCATACGTCATGTCTCGTTGATCTTGAATTTTATTTTTTTCATAGAACTTGACTTGCTCTTCCGTCTCATAAATTCTGGTCATAAGATCGGCGATCGTATCCCCAAGCATTCCCTCGATGTTGTTTTTTCCTTGTTCTTTTATGAATTGCTGGACCGTGTAATCATTTTTAAATGTATCATCACTAAGTTCACTACTCTTGATCGCCTGTTCACTTATTTTCTTCAGCTCTTCTTTGTTGGCACCTTTTTTAAAAAATTCAAATGACATATATGATTATATTTAGATCTTACTAGGCTTGTAATCTGCTGGTGCATTTTTGAGCAGTTCCTCGAGCTTTTCCCGAGAGAGCAATCCTTTTTGCGCGCCTACTTGTTGTGTGACAGACATCGCATTGATCGGAGCCCAGAGGAGCGCTTCAGGAATTGTTTTTCCAAGAAGGAGCGCGACGGTGAATGTTGATTCAAATGCATCTCCAGCACCTGTGCGTTCGATCGGCGTGTGCGGATATACCGGCATGAACCAGGTATCAGTACCATCATGGACATACGCGCCTTTGATGCCGTCGGTCATCACGATTATTTTTGGACCGAATGCACGCAATTTTTGCATGAGCGTTTTCTTGTCGTGTTCGGTCGGCAAATTTAAAATACGCTGTGCTTCTTCGACATTACAAAAAAATACTTCAGTGTGCGTATAAATATCTTTCAAAAGTTCAACACCCAATTTTATTTGAAACGTTCCCGGTTGGAATGCGAGCTTCACATTCGGATGTGTGACCAAATATTGTGCAATTTCTAAATGGTAGTCTTTTGAGTTCGGTGCAAGGGAAGAGAGATACATCCATTTTGGTTCTGGAAGATCCATTGGAAATGAGTATGGAAATTCGGTGTGTTTGACCAATATTGTGCGCTCGACATCATACCAGAGCACATAATGATAGTTTGAAGCCATACCCGGAATGGTCTTCATATAATCGGTGTGCACCTTATTTATCGCGAGTTGTTCGAGATCGCCTTTACCGATCTCGTCATCGCCGATATATGCCATAAGATACGAATTCACCCCAAGGCGAGCAGCAGACACCGCGGCATTGGCAGAGTTTCCAACAGCACGACAGACCTCAGCAGATTCGTAGGGGATCTTGTCGCCAAACCGCATACAGAGCTTGCAATTTTCTTGATCGAGATCGCAGTACGCTTCTGCGTCAGTAAGTCTGATAAACGGCTCAGTGACAACGTCACCGATAGCTAAAAAATCAATTTGAGTATTCATGCTCAAATTATAGCATTTTTGTCGGGTAACACTACAAAAGAGCGAGTTGCATTTAGCTCTTATTTAAGGTATTGTTTCTACAAAATAATTTGTAACTTGTCAACAAAAACCTACTGTACTATGAACAAAAAGAAACTTACTAAAAAGAGTTTTTTCTACCGTTTTTACACGACAATCGATGCTCTTCTTGAGCATTGTTATTATGTAGAAACAAAGAAAGCGCTCTCCGACCATGACTTAGAAATACTCTATTTCTATCTTACTGGTCCCTTGCGGAGCACAATTCGCAAACAACCTCGCAACGTGCGAGGTAAGAAAGTTGTTGAAATCGGTCCACACATGCATTTCGATCCTCCGTTTTCTGATAAGGCACGCGATGCATTTCACGCGTCGGGCCTTACTTGTGTCACAAAGATCGTCTTTTCAAAAAGATATTTTTTGGATAAGAAGACGAACATCAAAAAATGGGCGGTTGGAAGATTTGACCCAATGCTCGAAACGATATATCTGAAACCGCTTAAAAATTTCGGTAATCTTATTAAAAATGTCGCACCAGTTTCAGAGATCAAGATCATCGGCATACCAGAATATCAAGCACGCGAAGTGCTCCATTCTCTCGGTATTTCCGACGCACATGATATCGATCATTGGTGTGATTATTTTCGAAAAGTTGAGAAAAGAAATCCGACTGAACTTGAGATATTCAAGATCACAAAAGGAAAGACTGAACATTCCGAGCATCCGTACTTAGGATCAAAAATAATCCTTGACGGAAAGGAGTGGTCACAGACGCTTTTCGAAATCATCAAAGAGCCGTGGCAGAAGAACAAAGGCACAAGCGTTATTGCTTTCAAAGATAATGCGAGCGCGATCAAAGGATTCACGGTTGCAAATTTTCAACCATCCGATCCGAGATCTGCTTCGCCGTATTTTTTGAATGAAAAAAATATGCTCGTCACTTTCAAAGCTGAGACACACAATTTTCCGACTGGTGTCAGTCCGCGCCCTGGCGCTGAGACTGGCATCGGTGGCAGGATGCGTGACAACAATAGTATTGGTCGCGGTGGCTATCTTTCCCTCGGGACTTCAGGTATCTGTGTTGCTGGACTCAATATTCCTGGATACAGAATATTTGGAGAAGTTCAAAATCTGATCTATCCGGAAAGTTTAGCAAAAGCAATTGATATTGTTGTTGATGGAAGCGATGGATTGACTGCATATGGCAACGAGCATGGTGAACCACTTACTAATGGTTTCTGTCATGCGTTTGAAATGCTCTTACCAAGTGGTGAGCGCAGAGCGTATTTGAAACCGATCCTTTTTTCAGGTGGACTCGGATATATGTTCAATGAACATTCCGAAAAAGCTCGCGAAAAAGAAGGGATGCTCATCATTCAAATTGGCGGACCGATTTACAAAATTGGATTTGGCGGAGGACTCGCTTCAAGCCAGATACAATCCGATAGTAATCAAGCTCGTGACTTTAATGCGGTACAACGCGGTAATGCAGAAATGGCAAATAAAACGCACCGTGTGGTGCGCGATTGCATCCAATCAGGCAGAAATCCGATCATGGTCATCC
>CALRFE010000047.1 GCA_943356425.1 Candidatus Nomurabacteria bacterium | reverse complement strand
TAACTCCTTGAGGCAATGTTATCTGCTCGACAAGGATCTGACTTTGAAGATCTACGAGTGATTCGATGCTTACGTTGATTGTATGTGGTAAGTCTTTCGGAAGCGCTTTGATTTCAACTTCGTGCAACACTTTGACCAGTGTTCCAAGACCTCCTTTGACTGCTGGCGAAACGCCAACGAATTCAATAGGAACATGAACGAGAATCTCCTTGGTCATATCGACGATGAAGAAATCAACATGTATGAGTTTTCCCGAGACTGGATCAATTTGCACCTCGTGAATGAGCGTATCAACTTTTCCAGAACCGGTCTCAAGTGTTACCGGAGATGATTCTCCCGCTTCTTTCCAAACTTTGAGAAAATCCTTTTCAGGAACAGTCACTGACTGGGTTTCTTTACCCGGTCCGTAAAAAACTGCCGGCACTTCGCCTTGCTGTCGTAAGTAAGAAATACTTGATTTTGGGTCTCTTTTTTTTGCCTGTATCGTAAACATAGGAACCAGTATATCCAATTTCCTTAAAAAATGCAAGGAAAAGGGCCTATTCTCCGGTCCCTCGTCATTATAACGTATCTTATTCGTTTTTCTTACGAAAAAGTGTTAAGAACTGTGCGTATGCCCTATTATCTGATCGCCTTTGATCAGATGGTTCTTTAGATATTCCATAGTACCGCCCACTTTTTTGTTCGGGTTAAAAACAAGCTTTGGATCGAAAATGTCTTTGACATTTTGAAATAGATCAGTAATTTCCTTGCCGAACATTTTTGTAAGATATGGTGTACGGACGAGCCCGTCGTTGTGTTCCGCGTCGATGGATCCTTGGTATTTGAAAACAAGATCATAGACCTGGTCGCCGAGCTCGATAATTGTCGGCAACGTCTTTGCGTCGTTAAAATCCATCAGCGGAATGATGTGAAAGTTGCCATTCCCCGCATGCCCTGCGATCGTGTAGATGATGTTGTCATACTTGTCGAGGATTTTTGAGAGTTCGGGTAAGAATTTTGGAAGAAATTCAGGACGGACGATGATGTCGTCAATGAACGGCGCGGTGTGACGACCGGCGACATGTTTTCGCAAGAGTGCAAAACTATCGCGACGCATATCCCAATACTTTTTCGCCTCCTTTTCATTTCTCGTGATATGCACATGAAGATTGAAGTGTGCGATCTTTTCTTTGAGCGCGACACATTGTGCGTCGATCTCTTTAGGAGAATTTCCTGCGTATTCGACGAGCAAAATAAGTTTTGGGACACCGCCCGTGAGTACCATGAAAAATTCTGGGATGAATGAAAGCCCGAATCGGATCGTTCCCCAAAGACCTTTTGCTTTGACGAAATCTTTGAAAAATTTCATCGCCAGACCAAATGTCTTGTCGTCGTAACTTTCGATCGTAAGCGGTTTTGTTTCGAGTATTTCATCGACCAGTTTCCCAAGTGGTGCAAGGTCTTTCATAAAAATGACCACGAGTTTTGATTGCGGAGATTTTTCGACGAGCTTGAAGGTGATCTCAGTAACAATGCCGAGCGTGCCTTGTGAGCCAATGATCACTTGTGAGAGGTCGAAAAGATCCTCGTCTTCGGTCTTTCCTTTTGTCATAACATTCCAAAGATAGTATCCAGCAGAATTTTTTGAGACCTGCGGTTTTGCGGCATCGATCATCGCTTTGTGATCATTGATGAGATCGAACATCTGTTTATAGATCCTGCCTTCGAGATCCACTTGTGCGATCTTTGTGTAGAGTTCGCGACGCGTGACCGGGCGGACAGTGTAGGTGTGGCCATCTGAAAAAACAACTTTCAATTCTTTGACATAATCTTCTGTCTTTCCATATTGGAGCGTCAATTCCCCCGCAGAATTATTTCCGATCATTCCACCGACTGCATTAATACTTTTGGAAGCGGTATAGCATGGCAACAGTAGGTTTTGTTTGAGCGTTTCTACTTCAAAATCGCGATAGAAACAGCCGGGCTCGACGGTAACCTCACCCACAATCTCGATATCGTGACTTCCTGGATATTTCGGTCGCATCCGATATGTTGGTACACGACGTACCCAATGAACTTTGTTCATGTAGCGCGTCGTATCCATGATAATGGACTCATTGAGTGATCCACCTGACATGCACGTACCTGCGGCACGTGCTGTAATAGAAAGCTCTGGGTGTGCCGTCTTGTTCTCGTTGACCCATTTAACTAGATTTTCAACATCAACCGTATCTTTTGGAAACACTACGACTTTCGGTCGTACCTCCAAAATACTCGCATCGTGCGAATATGCGATAAGTGTATCTTCTCTGGTATCAACGTCGCCTTTAAAGAATTTTTTTATTTCGTCAAACATATTTTCCAACACTTGCCAGACTGTTTGCTCGGCAGCGTTCGATTAACTTTGTTTGTGCACCCAAAATATCTTCTGGTTGTTTTGCAAAGTGGTTGAGAGCTTCATTTTGGATCGCTCGTCCATATGAGAACGTCAGTTGCCATGGAAGTGTACCCATGGTGTGCATGATATGTAGATGTCGTGTGGATGCTTCGTCGTCTTGACCGCCAGAGAGAAATACAATTCCCCCGATATCTGCCGGTACGTGTTCCTTTAGACACTTGAGTGTCATTGTTGCAACTTCTTCATCTGTTGCCTGTACGCTCGCATCTTTTCCGGAGACGATCATATTAGTCTTCAAAATGAGTCCGGGGATCCAAACATCAAGCGATTTCAATTCACGAAATAAAATATCGAGGTTGTGTGCCGTGACTTCATAGCAGCGATCGATATCATGCGATCCGTCCATCAGGACCTCTGGCTCGACGATCGGAACGATGTCATTTTCTTGGCAAAGTGCTGCATAGCGAGAAAGCGCATCAGCGTTTGCGATAAGATTCGCGTCTGTTGGTGTTTTGTCGCTGATCGTAATGACGGCGCGCCATTTTGCAAAACTTGCGCCCGCCGTGCGGTAGTGTTTGAGCCGATCACGCAATCCATCAAGTCCTTCGGTTATCTTTTCTCCAGGATGTAAGGCAAAATCTTTTGCACCGATGTCTACTTTTATTCCTGGCTCAATTCCTTTTCCTTTGAGAATTTCAGTAAAGAGTTTCCCATTAACGCTTTTCTGCCAAAATGTTTCGTCAAAAATGATGAACCCGGAAACATATTTCTCAATTTCTGGCGCCGTAACCAACAGCTCACGATATGCACGACGATTTTCAACCGTCGTTGGAATGTTAAGTTTTTCAAATCGTTTATTGCAGGTCTCAATACTTTCGTCGATCGCCAAAATTCCTTTTGGTGATGTGAGCAATTTTTTGACGGTCACAGAGAGAATATCTTTATGCATGACTTCAGTATACCAAACCGTAGGAAAATAATTCTGGGGATTAAAATAAAGAAGCTTTCCGTAAGGAAAGCTTCTTGTAATTTCTTTATATGATATTTTACTTCTGGCTCATGACCCACTCGTATGCATTTTGTGCAATCGCGCGCCATGGTCCGACCGTAAGGTCTTTTGGATATCCGCCACGCCACGGTTCATGTGCAATGTGCACATTTCGTTCCGGATGTGGCATCATTCCCAAAAATCTACCGTCTTCTGAACAAATTCCAGCGATACCTAAAGGCGAACCGTTCGGGTTCCATGGATATTTTTCCGTCGCGTTCCCTTCATCATCAGCATATTGTAATGCTATCTGATTGTTTTTTTGAAGTTCTTGCAAAGTTTCAAACCTTGTAGCGATCCGTCCTTCTCCATGAGCGCACCAAACAGATAATTCTGAACCTGCCATTCCTTTGAGCAATAGTGCATTGCTTTTAGGAATACGCACGCGAACAAGTCGCGATTCGAATTTTTCTGAACGATTGTGAGCCAATCGGACATCACCATACAGATCAAGGAGCGCGTCAGCTTGGAAGCCGTTGCATACGCCCAATCCAAAAGTATCCGGACGATTTTGAAAATCACGAAACATTTTCTTCAATTTCGTGTTGAATAAAATCGAACCAGCCCAACCCATTCCGCTTCCGAACACATCTGCGTAGGAAAATCCGCCAACTTTCACTAGACCAACAAAATCATCGAGGTTTTTTACACGCCCGGATAATAAGTCGGTCATTGCGACATCAACGACTTCAAATCCTCCCAAATAAAACAGATGCGCCATTTCAACTTCCCCATTACTTCCTTCTTCGCGAAGAATTGCTACTTTTGGTTTTTTGTTTTTAGAAAAAACCAGATCTGCATCGATCGCTTTCGGCGTAAAAGTAAGCTGATACGGACGAACGGGACGGTTGTGCGTACTTTCGAATTCCTCTTTCGCGCAGTCAGGATTTTTTTGGAGCTTCTCAATTTCAAAGCCTGTCTTTTCCCACCAGTCGCGAATTTGTGGAACCGGTATTTCTGTGTATTCTTTTCCAGAATAAACGGCAAGCATGTTCTTAACAGTGGTGAATCCAAGCTCGATGTATGGAATATTCGCATCGTGCAACATTTTTTGGATGCGCAGTCCTTGTAATGGCGAATATTCAACAATGACACCTGCTTCTTCTGCGTGATGTGCGAGAAACTGCGCATGTGTCGCATGTGGAAATTTAATGTTAGCCCCACAATTGCGCGCCATACACATTTCGCTTATCGCCTGGAAAAAACCATCGCCGATCGTATCATGCATTGCTAAGACCAAATTTTCTTTGATCAGTTGTTGCAATAATGATAGTGCGCGTCGAAAACGAGGTACATCATCAATATCAGGACAGTCACTGCCGAGCTCGCCATGTGCTTGCGCGAGTGCAGAACCGCCCAGTCTCCGCATACCGTCCGCAATATCGATCAAGAGCAAATTCGACATACCCGGTTCTTTGATATCGGGAGTCATTACCTTTAATTGATTGCGGGTCATCGCATACGCTGAAACTACGAGTGTGTCCGGAGCTTTTACGATTTCTCGCATTTTTCCATTCACAACTTCTGCAGCAAGCGACAACGAATCTTTCCCACCATTGATGTGCATACCGAGCGAACCAATAAAATTACTTGCAGATTTAACGCCGTTAATAAGACGAGCGTCTTGTCCGGGTAATTTTGCCGCGTACATTTCATTCATATAGAGCGCGATATTATTGATATCATCAACTCCAACTGAAATGACGAGGTTAAGGATCGCTTCAGCAATCGTCATCCGTGCTCCTTTTTCTTCATCAAGGAGCATCATGTTCGGCTTTGCGCCAGTTGCGACTGCTTCTCCAGCGGTATGGAAAAAACCGAGACGAGCCATCGATGCATTTGCAATTGGAATCTGCATTGGTCCGACTGTTTGTTGCAGTACTACTTTTCCTCCAACGCTGCGATCAGCTTTGTGCACTAACCATCCTTTTCCTGCAACACCGAATTGTGAACATACCATTTCGATAGATTTCTCAAGTGTCAATCTTTCGGAAATAGTGAACGCTCGAATAATCCGTGGAAAAGTCTTTGCATGAATCATCTTTTGTGGCGCTTTTGTATTTTCAAGCGACAGATCAACAATCATGTTCTTGTACTTTCCATCAAACACTTGGAATCGTTTTTGTCCGGTAATCATACCGAGCACTTCACAATTCACGCGTTCACGATCACAAAAACTTTGCACGAGTTCTAAATCTTCCGGCTCGATCAAGAGCGCGAGTCGCTCTTGCGATTCTGAACCAAAAATTTCAACGAGTGACAAAGTCGGATCGCCTAATGCGACTTTTCGAATATCGATGACACCACCGGCATCTCCGATGATCTCACCGATGACATTGCAGATACCGGCAGCACCCTGATCGTGGATGACCATGATCG
>CALRFE010000046.1 GCA_943356425.1 Candidatus Nomurabacteria bacterium | reverse complement strand
CAAAACGTATGCGAGAAAAAGCAGAAGAGCTCGAAGAAGAAATGGTTGATGTTCGAAAAGAGGATAAGACGATCCGACCTTTTATTATTCCATGTCAGTCGGATCTGATCGGCGAGATCGTCAATATCACTGCGCTCAATATTGTTAGTCCGAAGACGCACAAGATCGTCGCACGCAAAGCAAATATTTCGCTTAAGAAAAAACAACATCTGTTACTCTCCGGCCCGAACGGAATTGGCAAAAGTACACTCTTGGAATCGCTTGCAAACGGAAAAGCTCCGGGGGCAAAAATTACGAGCGGTATCACGGTTGGATATTATCGCCAAGATTTTTCGACGCTCAATTTTGAGGACACGGTGTACGCATCACTCGCAAAGGTCTTAAAAGAAACAACAGGCAAAATCGATGAACACCATTTGCGAAGTACCGCTGCAAGTTTTTTGATCACAAGCGATGTCATTAATACGAAGATCGGAAATTTATCAGAAGGGCAGAAAGGACTCGTCGCATTTGCACGGCTCGTGCTCGAACGTCCAGGACTTTTGATCTTAGACGAACCGACAAACCACATCAACTTCCGTCATCTACCGATTATCGCGCAGGCGCTTGATAAATACGAAGGTGCGATGATCCTGGTCTCGCACGTACCCGAATTCGTCAAACAGATCCGTATTGATGAGACGTTTGACCTCGCTTCATAAGGTACAATACTAAACAAAAAACCGAGTTTGACACTCGGCTTTTTGTTTAGTACAGTTATGCAAAACAACTAAATTTTTTAACAAATAAAACAACTTACTATGCCACGCTCGAAAACAAAGATCGCCCACGAAGGGCTCACTTACGACGATGTGCTGATGCTTCCGAGTTACTCAGAAGTATTGCCTCGCCAAGTCGACATCACGACGCGACTCACGAAAAACATTGTGCTGAAAGTTCCGCTTATTTCTGCTGCGATGGACACCGTCACCGAACATGTGCTTGCCATTGCGATGGCGCGCTTGGGAGGTATCGGAATCATTCACAAGAACATGACCATCGAAAAACAAGCTGAAGAAGTGCGGAAAGTAAAACGCGCTGACTCAGGACTCATTGATGATCCTTTAACGCTCCACAAAGATGCCAAAATAGGGCAGGCGCTCAATCTCATGAAAGAAAACAGGATCGGAGGAATTCCGATCGTTGATGATGGGAATAAGCTGGTGGGCATACTGACGAACCGCGACCTGCGTTTTCAGCAGGACATGGATCTTTTGGTAAGCGAAGTTATGACGACAGAAAATCTCATCACTGCGCCAAAAGAAACTAACATGAAAAAAGCGGAAAGCATTCTCAAGAACCACAAAGTTGAAAAACTTCCGGTGGTGGACAAAGAAGGAATACTTGTCGGGCTCATCACTTACAAAGACATCATGAAGCTGAAAAATTTTCCAAATGCATGCAAGGATACGAAAGGAAGATTGCGTGTCGGCGCTGCTGTCGGAATAACTTCTGATACGGTTGACCGTGTGCGTGCATTACTTGCTGTTGGATGTGATGTCATTGTCGTCGATACTGCGCATGGACATTCAAAAGGTGTCATCGATATGGTAAAGAAACTGAAAAAACAGTTTGCCACGATCGAGCTCATTGCGGGTAATGTTGCGACTGGCGCAGGTGCAAAAGCGCTCATGGATGCGGGTGTAGATGCGGTAAAAGTAGGCGTTGGACCTGGTTCAATTTGCACAACGCGAATTGTTACTGGTGTCGGCGTTCCGCAACTGACCGCAGTAATGGAAGCTTTTAATGCAGTGAAAGGAAAAATTCCTATCATCGCAGATGGAGGCATCCGCTACACGGGCGATATCGTGAAAGCCATCGCTGGTGGTGCTGATTGCATCATGGCGGGCTCACTCTTTGCGGGAACTGAAGAATCTCCCGGTGAGACGATCATCTACGAAGGTCGTAAATTCAAATCGTATCGTGGAATGGGTTCAGTTGAAGCGATGAAAGAGGGAAGTGCTGATCGCTATGCTCAGGATGTCGAAGCTGATATCAAGAAGCTCGTCCCTGAAGGTATTGTCGGTCGTGTGCCATATAAAGGTACGCTCGTTGAGATCATGAACCAATACATCGGCGGATTACGCGCTGGTATGGGGTACACGGGTTCAAAAGATATTGCCGCTTTACAAAAAGCGCAATTTACCCGCATTACCGCAGCCGGTGTCAAAGAAAGTCATCCGCATGATGTTGTCATCACCAAAGATGCACCGAACTACAGCAAATAAACCATTTTTTCAAAAACAAAAAATCCTGAAACACATGATAAAACAATTTATTGATTTTCTTCTTGGTCTCCGTTGGGGAGATGAAGGAAAAGGGAAATGGGCATCGTATCTTCTTTGTCTCTTTGTAAAAGAGAAAAAACGAAAATACAAGGCGATTGTAAAAGCAAATGGCGGTTCGAACTCGGGCCACACACAAGAACATGAAGGCAAAAAATTTGTCGGTCATATCTTGCCGTCGGGTGCACTGTTTCCTTGGATTACACTATTGATTGGAGGCGGAGTCGTTTTTGATCCGGTAAAATTCAAAAAAGAACGCGATGAGCTCAAAAAAATGGGAATAGATATCTCAAACAGGATATTTATCGCTCACAATACGATACTCGCGAGCCCTTTTGAACCTTTTATCGACAAAGCACTTGAATACTGCAAATCTGGCGAGAAAATTGGAACAACCGGTAGCGGTATTGGTCCTGCACTTGCATCAGATAAGTACCGCAATGGCCTGCGTATGTTTTACTTGTTTCGTGAGGATTTTACTGCAAAGAAAAATGAACTTTTTAAAATGCAGAAAAATCTATTACTGAAATTTTATGACGAATATGGTTATAAAGCTGACATAAACTTAGTTGACCACGCAGAAACGCTTTGGATTCAAGCAATAGAAGAAATATCCGCAGAATGGATTTGTGACATGAGTGAAAAAATCATGGAACTTTCAGAAGATGGTGACATTTTAGTTGAAGGTTCGCAGGGATTCATGCTCGATGTAGATTGGGGAGATTACCCATTCGTTACGAGTTCAAGTACCATTCCAACAGTACTCTGTTCCTCGCTTGGTATTCCACACACTGCAATACGCAATGTCTATGGTGTCATTAAGCCGTATGAGACCAAGGTGGGTGGCGGTCCGTTTCCATACAGAATGGATGCGGAGAACGAAGAATTATTTCGCAAAGCCGCCAATGAGTTTGGTGCTACGACTGGACGACCAAGAAGCTGTGGATGGCTTGATATTCCGACATTAAACCGGGCAATCAAAATCACCGGGACGAATAAGATTTTCATTTCAAAAATGGATATCTGTCCTGTCGAAAAAATGAAAGTTTTTGTTGGTTGTAAAAAAGATTACATGCACGGTTTTTCCGAAATTACCGTCGGTGATCTTGTGTCCGAGGAAGTGCCTGGATGGAAAAATGACACGCCGGTCGCTAATTTGCTCCATCATGATAATTTCATCAATCGCATATCAGGGCACCTTAAAACTGACGAATGCCGTGTTGAGATCGTCGCGGTGGGAACTGGTCCGAATAGTTCTGATTATAAGGAAGTGTTCATTTGAAATTCTTTTTAAAATATAAAGTTCTGGAAGCCGAATTGCGTAAGCAATTCGGCTTCTTTATTTTTTAAGGCATGGTACACTATATCTATGCCTGCAAAAGATGCACAACGATATTTTTTCTACGGATTTTTTTTGGTCACCATCATTCTCGCACTCCTTATTTTTCGTCCGTTCGTCACGGTGCTGATCTTGGGAACAGCGCTCGCTGTTGTGTTTTATCCGCTCTTTAATTTTTTTCTCAGACATTTTTCTTTCGGCAAACGTTGGATCGCGGCACTTTGTACCGTGATTGTTTTCGTCATGATCCTGCTCGGTCCGTTGCTTCTCTTTGGTACGATCATCTTTTATGAATTACAGAACGTACCGACGTCGCTCTCTTCTGGCGGAGCGTTCAGTACGCTCATCCAACATGTGAGTGATTCTGTGAATGCAGTTCTGCCGGGGTCTTTTTCTTTCAATATTGCAAATGAGATCACGCAAGCGATCGGCAATTTCATGGGACATATTACCGGATTTTTTGCCGGAGCGATCGGGGTCATCTTCTCTCTCCTTCTTGTCGTCCTCGCACTCTTTTATTTTTTGAAAGATGGCACCTCATGGCGTCAAGAAATAATTCACCTCTCTCCGCTTGCCGATGAGGACGACGAGAAAATTCTAAAAAAATTGGAAGATGCCATCAATGGCGTCGTCAAAGGGTACTTACTGATCGCGCTCGTGCAAGGCTTTCTTATCGGGCTCGGTCTTGCGATCTTCGGCATATCGAACGCGGCACTCTGGGGAGTCGTGGGCGGTGTCGCATCGCTTGTGCCATCGATCGGTACAGCTCTTGTGACCGGCCCGATCGTGGTGTATCTTTTTGCGATCGGTGATACGACGGCAGCTGTGGGATTTTTGGTCTGGGCAGTGCTGTTGGTCAGCATGATCGACAATGTCTTGAATCCGATCGTAGTAGGGAAGAAAGTTGCCCTTCCGCCACTTCTTATTTTATTTTCAGTATTAGGAGGTATTTCACTCTTTGGTCCTGTCGGACTTCTTGCTGGCCCGCTTGTCATGAGTTTGCTGTACGCACTCGTTTCGATTTATAGAACAAGAACATAAAAGTATATTTGCTACGTATTTTTTGATATAATTATCACAGATGAAACAAACTCGATTTGATGCGCTTGCGGATGGAATATTTGCGATCGTCATGACGCTCTTGGTTTTTGAAATTCACGTGCCGGAAATCGTCGGCACGATCACTAATCAGTCATTGCTCATTGCTTTGACGAAACTCACCCCGCTTTTTCTGAGCTACCTGCTCTCATTTTCACTTTTGTTTACCTATTGGCGAGCGCATCATTTCATCGCGTCGGTCTATGCAAAAAATATCGATATTGCGCTTACAAATATCAATGCAGTGTTCCTCTTCTTTGTCGCACTTGTTCCGTTCTCTTCTCGATTGCTCGGGACGTATGATTCCACACAGACTGCTGTTGTTGTGTTCTCTGCGAATGTCATTGCGATAGGACTCTCGCTCTTTTGGATGCGTACATATGCGACAGAATCTGAGACGATCCGAACTGAAGATGTTTCGTATACCGAAAATTTGCACGCATATGCGCGAATCTTGTTTCCGGTCCTCTGCGCGATCACCGCGATCATCTTATCTTGTTTCGATACCCACTTTGCACTCTTTGTCTTGACGGTCGGTATTCTTTTTAATCTTTCAAAAAATAGTACGCGCATACTGTTCGATTTTCTTGGCGTGCGTCAAGCGAAATAACATATGGAACGGTCAGAGAACAAAGCGCTTCGTGAACAGAGAGCACTCCAGATCTTTGCTATTTTTATCGTACCGCCACTCTGTATCTATTTTAATGTCTTGAATAAAGATTGGCGCTTGATGATCCTCTTTGTGGCGACGATCTTATTGTTCGGGATCATCAGAAAAGAACAATGGACATTATCCGATCTCGGAATAACTTCACGGACACCTCTAAAATATCTTTTACCCTATCTTGTTGCGACGCTCGCCGCTGTGACGCTCATTGTCCAGTTTTCAGAAGAGATCTTGCCGTTCGGACCGGAGGCCGATTGGTGGCATCGATCCCATTTCTTGTGGATATTTCTCGTGATCTCTTTTTTGCAGGAATTTGCGTTCCGCGGATTTCTGATGCCAGCATTGCGAGATCTCTTCAGCCATAGGATCACGGTCATCGTTTCCAATGCGGCACTTTTTTCTTTCATGCATATCATGTATCCGTTTCCGGTCGTGTCATTACCGCTTGCGTTCTTGGCAGGACTATTGTTCGCTTTTTTGTATGACCGATATCCGAGCCTTGTGCTCGTGACGCTCTGTCATGCAGTACTCAATTTTACCGCAGTGCTTTACGGTTTTTTTATTTTTCCCAGCTAAAAATGTATGAAAACATTTTCTGAAAAAGTGTATCGTGTCGTCGCTAAGATCCCGAAAGGGAAGACGTTGACCTATGTGGAGGTCGCGAACCGCGCCGGTTCTCCTCGCGCATATCGTGCCGTCGG
>CALRFE010000045.1 GCA_943356425.1 Candidatus Nomurabacteria bacterium | reverse complement strand
TTTTCAACTTGTCCGAATTCTTCGTAAATTTTTGAGTGCTTCGTTCCATATCCTTCGATTGAGATTCCGTATTCTTCATTTTTCTGACCATCAACAACAATTGTAGACGTAATTCCCTCTGCCAAAAGAAGCGCAGCAACGGAATTATTTGTAACGACTTTTGCGTTTGGCGAATTTTGCAAGATCTTTTGGACACTTTGGGTATGCAAATGATCCTGATGTTCATGTGTAATAAGCACAATGTCCACCTGAGGCAAGACCTCAGGCAAATCGCTCCAGATTCCCGGATCAGTCAAAATAACGAGTTTTTCAGTTTTAATCAAAAGACAGCAATGGCCAAATTTCGTGATTTTCATATCTTCAGTATACCTTACCCGAGAATTTCTTTCACGGTAGCTACCAAAACACCCGGATTATCAATGATTTTAGCCGGGTTGCCTTTTTCAAGTGTTTCGCGTTGGTGCAAACCCCAGGTCACGCCGATCGAGGAGACCTTGGATTCATTTGCCTCGCGAATATCGCCAAGCGTGTCAGTGATAATGACCGCTTCAGTCGGAGCGAGCGCGTATTTTTGAAGTAGTGAATTTATCTTTATAATCTTTGATGCATGCGTTTCGTATCCCAAAATATCGGAAAACACATGGGTGAGATTTTCTTTCGCAATAAATGTCTCGATGAGTTTTTCTGATGCAGACGAAATGATTGCAAGTGTGTAATCGTTTTGTAAAGACAAAATAACATCATGCAGAATATCATCAACGGAGAAAATGGTGTGGAGCGCATCGGCATATTTTTCTTCCGCACGATGTGGACGGTTGTACGTACCGCCGTCCAATACTTCCTTGATCGTGTCGAGAAAATTTCCATGAGACATTTCCTCGAATCGTTCCCATGTGAGATGGTCGTTGGCATCTTTATGCAACTTGAACCAAAACTCGCAGGTGTTGACCAAGACTCCGTCGAAATCAAAGATGACTAATTTTTTCATTGTTTTTCAACTTTTATTTCTTCTCCAGAAAAAGTGATTTCTTTCGCAAGCACCGTTTTTTTCATTTCTTCTTCAAAACCAGCGACGGTTTCTTTCATATTTTCGGGAAGTACGAGCACGATGATATCGCTCGGCGTCAGTCCTTCTTTCTTTCGAGTATCTTGTACTGCACGTACGAGCTCGCGGAAATCCCCTTCATGTTTGAGTTCGGGAGTAATTTTCATATCGAGTTCGATTTTTTTCTCTTCGCCTTTTTCTGAGACAACTTCTTTTACGTTGAGTTCGTCTTTGAGAATTTCTTGGTATTCATCTGACACCTGAAAGCCACTAGCTAAAATCTTTGCGAGCGGTTGTCGTACTGGTATACCTGCCTTTTGTCGCGCTTGTAATCCGAGTGTTACGATCTCGCGTATTTTTTGCATTTCATCTATGATCTCTTCTCTTTGATCTTTTATCTTCGCTTGTGGCCAATCAATAAGGTGTACTGAAATTTCGTCATTCCCTTGGCGCAAGCGACGCCAGATATCCTCGGCCGTAAACGGTGCAAATGGCGCAAGCGCAACTGCAAATGTTTTGAGTACATAGTACAAGGTCTTTTTCGCGTCGATATCTCCATCTTTCATTCGATCGCGTGAACGGCGCAAATACCACGTCGAAAGATCGTCCACAAACAGGTCAAGTGGCCGTGTCGCTTCGACAAGATCATATGCTGTCATTCCTTGTGTTACTTCACTGATCAATTGGTTGAGTCGCACAAGTATCCAAACATCCAACACATTTGTATTTTCTTTTCTCTCTTCTCTTGTATCTTTACTCTCGAGATTACTATCTCGGTACAGTTCATAAAATTGCACGACGTTGTCGAGCCGTCCGATCAATTTGCTCGCGATATCATGCACCGCTTTTTCTGAGAAATTCGCATCCTCACCCTTCATAAGCGGTGACGACATCAGGTACAGACGGAGCGGATCAACACCATACTTATCAAAGAGAATCCACGGGTCAGGAAAATTATTCTTCGATTTAGACATTTTCTGTCCGTCTTCGGCAAGCAATGTTCCCGTCGTGACGACATGTTCAAATGGCGCTTTCCCGAATAAAATAGCGGAGATGATATGCGTATAGTAGAACCAGGTTCGCGTCTGTGCGATATATTCTGCAACAAATCCTGCTGGGAAATTTTTCTCTTTCCAGTCAGGCCGTTCAAACGGATAGTGGTCCTGCGCGAATGGCATCGAACCTGATTCAAACCAGCAGTCGATGACTTCAGGAATGCGATGGTATTCTTCACCCGCATCATCGATAAGTATGATCGAATCGATATACGGGCGATGCAGATCAATCTCGTAATTTGCGTTATGCGGGAGTGGGACAAATGGAAGTTCGATGAGTGCCGCCGTTTCGCTCGGAGCAATATCGTGCAGTTCTAAGGAACGTTGTTCTCCTGCACCCTCAACAATTCCAGGAAACATTTCAAGCGCGATACCATGGCCAACAATCAGGATATTTTTATCTTCGAATCGCTCTTCGATATCGTAGATGAAATCCCCGAGGCGAATTTTTGCATCCGAATAACTCTCTCCACCTTCAGGGCGAGCAAGAAACCTATTTGGTTGCGAATGGATCCAAGCACCATGTTCTTTCCAATTCTTATTATCAAATTCTCCCGGATTTAATTCGCGAATTCGTTCATCGATCACCATTTGATCGTCCGAAAGGTCGAGCTCGTCTTTGAGGATCATCGCGGTCTCTTTTGTCCGTATAAAAGGAGAAACGATCATAACATCGATTTTTTTATTTTTTAGATCTTGTGCGCGCATGCGGACTTCCTCTTTCCCCTGTTCGGTCAAATGCGCAGAAGATTCATCCTTAAAGCTACACAAATGTTTGAGATTATGCTCGCCTTCTCCGTGGCGCATGACAAAATATCTGTTGCCGGATTTTTTCGTCTTTGCCTTCAGATCCTCGACAGAGCTCACGAACATGAGCTTACCGGTCTTTGATTTCCAGACCGGGATCGGACTCGCCCAATATCGATTACGTGAAATATTCCAGTCAGGGGCGGATTCCATCGTATTCTTAAATCGTCCATCTTTTAGGTGCGAAGGTATCCAATCTATTTTTTTTGCGGTGTCGAGCATCGCATCTTTCACTTTTTGGATATTGATAAACCATGAGGGGAGCGCATAATAAAAAAGTGGAGTCTCACAACGATAGCAATGTGGGTACGAGTGGAGTATCTTTTCTTTTTTGAAAAGAAGATTTTTTGCCGCAAGATATTTTATGATCTCAATATCCGTCTTTTGATGAGCATCTTTTTCTTCTCCTTTTGGCTTGACCGGCATGCCGGCAAAATCTGTCACCTCAGGCGCAAACTTTCCTTCAGGTGTTACATGAATGATGAATGGAATATTTTCTTTTTTTGCGAGCGCAGCATCATCTTCACCGAACGCAGGCGCTTCGTGCGCAATACCCGTACCGTCGGTCGTCGTGACAAAATCCGCAGCGACGACCGTCCAGGATTTTGGATTATCGGAAAATGCTGGCACTCTTGTGTAATAATCGAACGGCGGAACATATTTTTTACCAACAAGTGTGTCGCCCTTGAATTTTTCAACAACTTCGTATTGCCTATCTTTGAGCACAGCTTCCACTCGATCCTTTGCGAGCACATAGAATTTTCCATCGATACGGACTTTCACATACATCGCCTCAGCATTCACTGCAAGCACGATATCTCCCGGAAGTGACCATGGTGTCGTCGTCCAACCAAGAAGATTTACATTCGGATCTTCAACCAACGGGAAATTGACATACACAGAAATATCTGTGATGTCTTTGTATGAATTGTCCATCGCAATTTCTGATTTTGCGATCGGTGTCTCACAACGAGGGCAATACGCGAGCACGCGCACACCTTCGTACAGCAATTCTTTCTTATTGAGTTCACCGAGCGCCCACCAGACGCTTTCAATGAAGGTGTTGTCCATCGTCTTATATCCACCATCAAAATCCACCCATCGTCCGATGCGATCGACGGTCTTTTTCCATTCATGCACGTACGTGAGCACCTTACTGCGCGCGTGTTCTACAAATTTTTCTACACCAAGTGCTTCAATCTCCACATGACCAGAAACTTTTAAATCTTTTTCAACGATATTTTCAATCGGCAGTCCATGGCAATCCCATCCCCAACGGCGTGGCACACGATACCCTTGCATCGTCTGGTAACGACCAATGACATCTTTGGCGGTCGAACCGAGAATATGTCCGTAGTGCGGAAGTCCTGTTGCGAATGGTGGACCATCGTAAAATACATAGTCGCCTTTTGGAGATTCCTTAGTGAGTGATTTCTCAAAAATCTTTTCCTGTTGCCAAAACTCGAGAATTTTTTCTTCTCGAAGCGCTGCAGCAGATTTGTTTTGTGTATTTTTTTCTTCCATACTGTTTTATATAAAAATAAAAACTCGTCCTTAAATCACGACAAAGTCATGATGCAAGGACGAGTTTCCTCGTGGTACCACCTTACTTTTTACCCGCCTTTGACGGGGCTTCTCATTTACTGGGCTCTACGTGCCAAAAGGCATTTCTTCCCAAAGCTCAGAGGTGATAGCCTCTTCAACGCTTATATTCCAATTATACATACATAGCATTAAATTTCAAACAGTATTATTGGGGCAACAAAGTTATCCACAGATACACACTTGTTACCTGTTATTGGCAGTGGTACATTAGAAGTAAGTTACTTTCGTACCTTCCCCAAAAATATAGCAATATATTGCTGACCAACATTTTATATCCCCCAACCCCCACCCACTCTTCAAAACCTCCTCTCAATAAAATCCAAATCAACAATCTAAACCTATAAACTCTCAAACGAAAAAATCATTCCTCACCGAATGATTTTTTTTATTTATTTTTTCTTCTTCACTATTCCTTTTCCACTTCTCCTTATCCACGAGAATTACATTTTCTCCGGAGTCTCAATCCCCAAAAGATACAATCCATTTTTTACAACAATCGCAAATGCTTGCGTAAGCGCGATTTTGTATGGCGACGTCGCATCCCCAACTTCCAAGATTTTTGTATTGCCATAAAAAGTATTGAATGCACGCGATAGATCAATCAAATAGGTCGCAATATGATGTGGCTCATATTCTTCTTTCGCACGGAGAACAACTTCAGGAAAACGATACAATAATTTTTCAACTTCAGTTGTCTCCCAGTTTTCTGACACCTGACACCTGACACCTGACACCTGGTCTCCTGCTTTCGCAATAATAGATTTTGCGCGCGCGAAGCTATATTGTAGGTACGGACCTGAATCACCTTCAAACGAAATGGATTTTTCAAAATCATAGATAATATCTGCGCCGAGCGATTGTTTAAGGATCGAATATTTGAGCGCTGCAATACCGACTTCAGCTGCTACTTTTTCTTTTGTCATAGCATCAAATCCGCGATCAGCAATTTTCTCCATGATTTCTGCGCGAACGTCGCGAATGAGCGATTCACCAGTGACAACATTCCCCGTACGAGAGCTCATCTTCCCTGTTGCAAAACGCATCATGCCATGGGTAACGTGCTTCATACGGCTTGCATACTCCGGATGCATGAGCGAAATTGCTTTTTCAACGACGCGCATATAATCTGCCTGTTCAATAGCAGTTGTAACGATAGAAATATTAGGATTTTTTTCTTGAAATTTTGTAACCGTAAGTCCAATTTCTTTTGTCTCATACGTCGGAAGACCTTGCGAATTGATGAAGACTCGCGTGTGCAGTTTCGGATCGTATTTTTCTGCTCGAAAAATAATCGCGGCACCTGCCCCGTACCGAGCTTGCTCTGGTACGGGGTCGGATTCCTCGAACACAGGACCGATATTTTCTCGGACAATTTTTTCACCGATCGGCGCCATTTCAGATTCGAAATAATAACGATCAAAATGAGAACCGAGTGTTTTGTAAATTTCTTCAAACGCTTCGAGCGTCAGCTTTCTTCCCCACTCATATATCTTATTTATTTCTGGATCGCTTTTGTTGTAAATTTTTTTATTGATCGCATCGATTTCTTGTTTTTTGACCTCATCATCTTCGTAGATCCCCGCGCCGAAAGAATAACACTCGCCGATATAGATCGCTTGTTCGGAAATACTTTTCGTCTGGTCGGGCATTCCTTTTTGCATGAGCCCCCAAATTGCTTTTGCCAC
>CALRFE010000044.1 GCA_943356425.1 Candidatus Nomurabacteria bacterium | reverse complement strand
TCGTACAATCTCCCCGTCATGACACGAAACCTCATGATCCTTGCGATGTCAGGACTCATTTTGCAAGCAGTCATCTCATTCTCATTTTTGCCACCACCGCCGGAAGGATGGAAGCGTTTGAGCAGTCGAAAGGTCCTCATGTTCCTCCACTGGTTCTTGATTCCGATCACGATCATGGTTTTCGGTTCAGTTCCTGGGCTTGAAGCACAGACACGTCTCATGTTCGGCAAATACATGGGCTTCTGGGTGACACCAAAGCATAGGAAAGGATGATATAATCAGAAAGCACGAAATAAGAAATCCGAATCTCGAAACAAATTCCAAGCTTGAAATAACAAATTCAAAACAATCCATTTCTGATTTCATATTTTTAATTTCGATATTGTTTAGTATTTCGTGCTTCAAATTTCGTATTTAATTATTTTTTAGAATTTAGATTTTTTATGAGACCCTTATCTGACAAACGAAGATCGCTAATATTCTGGATCTTCATGAGCATTTTTATTATTGCCATTCCGGTGCTCTTTTTGTATGTGACCGGCTACCGCATCGGTAAAGGCTATTCGCTCGTGACGACCGGTGGCATTTACATCCATCCATGGAACATTCGTGGTGACGTGTACATCAACAATAAACCGATCAGTCAGACCACCTTTTTGCAAAAAGACCACCTCATCCAGAGCTTGATGCCGAACACCTACACGATCGAACTTGCGCGCGATGGGTATAGTTCGTGGAAGAAGAATGTTTCAGTGCACAAACAGATCGTCACCGAAATCAGCCCGTTTCTTATTACAAAAAATCCAGAGACGGCAGATATTCCTAAAACCATAACTGACCCAAAACAACCAAAAAGCAAAGGAGTGGCGAATCCCCTCTTTAAAAAGATCGAGTTGTTGTTTTTACCAACTGATCCATCAGAAGCGATTCTCGTCGACGGGGCACCACCAATAACAAAAGATGGCGAACTTAAGGAAGATTATATTGTCTATCGGAAGATGGCGCTCTGGAAACAAAAAAATATCATCTATGCTGAGTGGACAGGCGAACCGGATTACATTCCATCGTATTTCTGTGAGAGTGAACTGCGCACCAGTTGCAAGACGACCATCACGGTCATTCCTAATGCGAAAAATATCACGCGTTTTGAGTTCTATCCCGGACGTGACGACATCATGATCGCAGCACTACCTGACGGGCTCTATGCAACAGAACTCGACACGCGAAGTACGCAAAACAGCGCGCGAATATTTGAAGGTAAAAATCTTGATTTTCGGATAAAGGGTGGCGACATTCTCTATGCAAAAAAAAATGCGGAAACGTTTGTTGAGATCACGGTTGAATAGCTGTAGCACATATTTTGCCGTCATGCTAAAATAGGTGAGGTCTTTTCTACTTACTACTAACTATTTTCTACTTACGTATTCTTATGGAACACGAACATAACGAAACCATTCATACACATACAACAGAATCTGTAAAAAAATCAGCACTCACCACTCCGGGCGCGATCGTTGTCGCGGGATTCTTGATCGCGGTTGCGATCGTCGGAACTAAATTTGCTGGAACATCGGATACTCGGAACGCAAACGGCGTCCGTCCGGTATCAGCACGTATCGGACTCAATCAGAACAAATTTAACGCATGTCTTACTAGTGGAAAATACAAAGCTCGCGTTGAAAGTGAGTATCAGGAAGGTGTGAAAGCAGGTATTAATGGCACTCCGTGGAGTATTATTGTCGGGAAAAATGGCGCATTTGAAATCATCGAGGGCGCATATCCAACCGCATCGGTACAACAAAAGATCGACAAAGTGCTCGCCACAACCACACCGGGCACGACACCGCTCCCTGTTCCGACGCTCCGTGATGGTGATTATATTTTAGGAAACAAGGACGCTGATGTGATCATTTATGAATACTCAGATACTGAATGCCCGTTCTGCAAGCGTTTTCACGCGACAATGCATGAGCTGATAAATAACAATAAAGGAAAAGTGGCATTCGTCTATCGACAATTCCCGCTCGATTCGATCCACCCAAAAACTCGCAAAGAATCAGAGGCACTGCTCTGCGCTGGTGAGCTCGGTGGCAATGATGCGTTTTGGAAATACCTCGATACCATTTTTGAAATCACCCCGTCTAATAACGGATTAGATCCGGATTTGCTCTAAGCTAGTCGAATACCAAATAGTCGGACAGAAAATAGCATCTCACAAAAGCCCACGCCTTCGGCGTGGGCTTTTTGATTCTCTGTTCAATTTTTACGCTGTTTTATACAATCGGTTGAAGAGGAGGGCGCCGACAATGATCACGATCGAGGCGACGATGATCGGTGTCGTCGGCGCAAGAGACGCTGCAATGAAACCGGAAAGGATCGCTGGGATCGATTGCGCGAGCGCTTGGACTGATGCATTGATACCGAGAATTTCACCTTGAAGATGCCGAGGTGCGCTACGAGAGAGAAGCGCACCGAGGTTCGCCATCGTCAGTCCGCTCGCAAGCGAGAAGAACGGAGGAATCAAGAGGATCTCCCAAGGATGTTGCGGAAGAAAATACGCGAGCACTAATAACCCTGAAGCGAGTAATGTCACTCGTACGACTTTTTCTTGTGAGAATTTTTTTGCAACATATCGCGTCACTACACCTTGCGTGAATACTGACCAGAGACCGACATAGGCGAAAAAATCTCCGATCTGACCTTGTGTAAAATTGAACTTATTGATGAGATACACGGCAAAAAATGACGTGAAGAACGTAAACCCTCCAAAGAAAAAGAAGTTGGTCAAGAAAATAATATTGACACCTTTCATTTTGATCGCACGACCGATATTAGAAAGTGATTTTGTCAGATTCATCGGTTCGTCGTGCATGTGCTTATTTGTCTCTTTGAGCACAAAGAGTACGGAAAGCATGTTCAAGAACGCAAGAATTCCCGCAAAATAAAATGGTGTTGCTGCTGTGAACCATGAGACGGTCAATGGATCAGAAAGTCGTCCACCTAAATATGGACCAAAAATAAACCCGAGTCCAAACGCGGCACCAAGCATTCCAAAATTTTTTGCTCTGTTCTCTGGTGTTGAGATATCGGCGATCATTGCTTGCGCGACCGATATGTTACCACCGGTAATCCCATCAAGGAATCGCGCTCCGAAAAGAAGCGGGATATTTTTTGTCACGATCGCATAGGCAAAAACGGCATATGAAACCGCGGTGCCAAGGAGTGAAAGTGCGAGGATTTTTTTGCGCCCATACTTATCAGAGAGTTGGCCTAAGATCGGCGTCGCAAGGAACTGCCCGATAGGATAAATTGCTAAAAGAAACCCGAGCAAGAGGTATCCGGTCTTCACTGATACTCCATATGGCAAGAGGAAAAATTCTGATCCCGGATTCGCAAAGAGCTGCGGAATGACCGGAATAAGGATTCCGATACCAAGAAGGTCAATAAAGACCGTACAAAAAATCGTAACAATAGTTTTGTTTTTGAACATAGTTTATGAAAATTAGTTATTGAATCAGTCGAAGTAGTTCTTTAATCGCATGATCCCAGTACCAGATCCTCGCATCGAATGCATGCTCGGCTCGCTACGGGACGAGACACGGTACAAATTTATTTTACATTATATAGTACCACTGGGAAATTAATCGAAGTAATTTTTTAATCTCATGATCTTCTCATGATTACGGAGCTTGTCATGCACCTTGGCTTCGATCTGACGGATACGTTCGCGGGTGACGCCGAATTCAGAGCCCACTTCTTCAAGGGTGTGCTGGACACCATCAGTCAATCCATAACGCATTTCTAAAATACGCTTTTCTTTTGGAGAAAGATCATCAAGCACTTCGCGGACCTGGTCTTGCAAGATACGACGCGCCGCGTCCTGGTCAGGACGCAAGATCTTATCGTCTGCAATAAATTCACCACGGGTTGATTTTTCATCATCATCGCCGATCGGCTGTTCGAGAGAAACCGTATCTTGATTGATGTTTTCAATCACGTGCACTTTTTCTACATCAATACCCATTTCAGTTGCGATCTCTTCTGCGAGCGGATCACGGCCAAGATCCTGTGAGAGCCTGCGGAATACTTGTTTATATTTCGAAATGGTCTCAACCATGTGGACCGGAATACGGATCGTGCGTGATTGGTCGGCAAGTGCACGTGTGATCGATTGGCGGATCCACCAGGTCGCATAGGTTGAAAATTTATATCCTTTGGTCCAGTCAAACTTTTCGACTGCTTTGAAAAGTCCCAGGTTCCCTTCTTGAATAAGATCAAGGAGCGTGAGATCTGAGGAACGTCCAACATATTTTTTTGCAATAGATACCACGAGACGGAGATTTGCGCGCGCAAGCAGATTCTTTGCTTCAAGATCTCCTTTTTCAATACGTTGTGCAAGTCCACGTTCATCCGCAGCATTGATAAGCGGAAATTGTCCAATTTCTTTCAAATAAATTTGGATGGAATCGTACGCAGAGCCTTCCTTTGAAATTCCCGCTTTGTTGTCTTGGTCGATATCGAGCAAGTTGCCACCTTCGAGCACATCGATTCCAGCAACCGACATTTTTTCATACAGTTCATCAAGGAAAAGCACATTGTTCTCGATATCCGGAAACATCTTAAGAATTTCATCATAGGTCACAAAGCCTCGCTTTCTGCCCTTCAAGATGAGTTCTTGTGCTTTGAGTTCAAGCATTTCAGCCTTTTTCTGGCCGGTCAAAACCTTACGAGCGGTGCTCGCTTTGGTATCAGTTTTTTTCGGCAAAACTTTTTTCTGTTTTTTGACGACAGTCTTTTTTGTTTTGCTCTTTTTCACAGGCTTCTTTTTTGAAACTGGCTTTCGCGCCGGCTTCTTGGAAGCACGTGTATTCTTTTTTACTGAAACGGTCTTTTTTTGCTTTTTCATGAACGTATCTGTTGGTTATTAATAATTATTCTCGCTCTAATAATGTTTTTTTAATTGATTCTATCTCTTGGAGCTGTTTGTGATATTCGGCAAGAAGTTCTCCGGGGTCCTTTTTTTCAAATTCAAATTTCTGGATCTCGTGCCGGAGCTTTTCGCAGATCATCTCTTTCCGCCGCAATTTCATCCGTCCGATGAGCTCAGCGATCTGATTTTCAATATCATCATTCTCTCGATAGATCATTTCTGCTTCAAAAACAAGCTCGTCTTTGCGTTCGCGTTCAGCCGTTTCCCGCGCGTCATACTCACCGCCTAAAATTTCCGCCAGATCTTGGCGATAGCGGACGAGATCGACGAGCGGCGCTTTTTGCTCCTCTTGCCAGAACAGGATACCGAATAATTTATCGAGTTGATCCTTTTCAACAGCTTTTTTGGTTACATCTCCTGCCTGTCCGATACTTTCATTCAAAACATCAGGAGCAAGTGATGCAACTTTCTTCAGATCCTGCACCAGTGCATCTTCACTGATTCCCGTGCGACCCCCGAGCGTGCGAATAAAATGTGTACGTTCTACTTCGCTCTGTAATCCTTTGACAAGCGGTAATACTTCTTTGACAACTGCTCGCGCAAACAATCGATCGTCAGGAAGTCGTTCGCGAAGCACGTTAGTGTGAAATAAGATGACATGCTCTGCGCCCTTGAGCGCTTCAGTCCAAATTTTTGGATCTTGACGGAGCGCATCTGCAGGATCGAGTCCTTTTGGCAATTTGACGACTTTGACATCCATACCGAGCGACAACGCAATTTTTGCACCGCGTAATGCTGCGGAAAATCCAGCTTTATCTCCGTCAAATCCGAGCATTAAGTTCGAAGAAAGCCGCTGCAAGAGTCCCAAATTTGTAACGCGCATATCATCTCCAAGAACATCGTCTGAGAGCGCAGTACCACTCGTTGCAACCGTATTTATGAACCCGTGCTGATGCGACAAGATGAGATCAAATTGTCCTTCGACAAGGATCGCGAAATTCCGTTTGCGAATTTCTGCTTTCGCGCGATCAAGTCCGTAGAGCACGCGGCTCTTGTCGAACAATGGCGTTTCAGGAGAATTCAAATATTTTGGAACATTTTCAGACTCTTTGAGTGTTCGTCCCGAAAATGCTATGACACGGCCAGAAGAATCATTGATCGGAAACATGATGCGTCCGCGGAAGCGATCGTAGAATCCTTTCTCAGATTTTTTTGCAAGTCCTGCTTTTTCGATCATGACATCGCTCCATTTTTTCTCTCGAAGATACGTGTAGAGCCT
>CALRFE010000043.1 GCA_943356425.1 Candidatus Nomurabacteria bacterium | reverse complement strand
AAAAAGAATGCGATACGATCATGGGAACCATATTTAAATTTTTTAAGATGCTCATCTCAGTGCTTCTGGGAGCAATTTATTTACCGCTCAATATGCTTCTTATGAAAGTATCGAAAGCGTTCCAAAAAGCTCGGCATGAAAAAGATTGGTTCGATATAATTTTTCTTGGTATCATCCTTGTTCCGGTCTGGATCATCGCAACAGTATTTTCCTATCCGTACGAGATATTAGTAGAGAATGCTCACTAAATTTTACACAATTCCAAAACACTCCCTTGCCGGAGTGTTTTAATTTGCGTATACTATATATCCCAATCGCGTTCTGCGCTTTTGGTAACCAATTCTTTCACAATCAACACCTTAAACCAAACCAATGCGTTCCAATGAACTCAAACCCGCTAAAGCAATAATTTGCTTTGCTTGTAATGAACCGGCGTCTCTTGGCGCTGATCAAAATTTTTCCGTACCTCCTGAGGTCGCGAACAAGCTCCATTCTTATTTTTCACACATCCAAACTTTTTTGAAAACACCGTTTTCAAAAGCGCACATCTTCCATGCAGAAGAAGATCACATCTTGCATCTGGTGCAGGCATGCAGTAATGCATTGCGTGCAAGTGTCGCAAAAGTAAAAAACCCATGTTCATGTTCGAGCTTGTCGTTGCAGACTGAAGACCATCTGAAGAAAAATGGAAAAGAGACCATTGTGGAAAGGTATATACGAAAAGCATTTTTATCGACAGACGCCATCTTTATGTTTGTTGAGCCCAAAATGTGCTTGCCATTGATGAAGTTCCTTTTACAGAAACAATTCCTTAAGGGCGCCGAAGTGCACCCTGAATTGCTTACCGCAGCCTTATCGCGGGTAAAAGAGACCATCACACCTTTTGATGCATTAGTCCTTCCGCTCCACCAAAGTTCTATGCAAGTAGAACACTTCTCGCTCAGTTAGATCTCTAACGGACCAAAAAATTAAAATCACCCTTCTTGATGAAGGGTGATTTTTTTATTGCGTACTTTTAAAATATGTGGTATTATGCGTGAAATTCACCACCTTTAAAAACACCTTACAGATCATGATCAAAAAAATCTTTCTCGTCATCGCACCGGACAAATTCAACAAAAATTTCAGAGAACAATTGACTGAAGTCAAGCAGATCGCACACAGCATCGGAGAAAATTTCTTTACAGAAAATCAATCTCCCGGAAGCGTCCGTTTCGCGAGCTTGCCAGATGCAGTGTGCACAACGACACTCAGGCGTGTCGTGCGAAAATTAGACATTGTTCCCGATGATGATTTTCATTGTATTGAATTGCCACTTTCTGATTTTTCTGAAAGGAATATCATTAATTATTCCATCGAAGCGACGGAACAAATTCGGAAATTTTCCGACACAGAGCTCTTGATCATCGCTTGTAAGGCGATCATGATCAACACGCTCGCACATTACATCAGTGATTCGTATGGAATCAAATCGGAACCGCAGATGCTCTATGAAGCAGGACAAGGTATCCTTATCGATACCGAACGGAAAACATTCACCGCGATCGTCACGGTTACCGCCTAAGAACGAGACAACAAAATTAAAAAAGCACCGGCTTCATCGCAGGTGTTTTTTTATTTTTCAAAAAAAGGCTTTTATGGTATAGTTTTTTTATGCGAAATCGAACATATATCAAAGATTTAAATACAAAAACCGGATCGGAAGTTACGATTGCCGGCTGGGTTGATGTGCGTCGCGATCAAGGGAAAATGGTCTTTATGGACATGCGCGATATGAGCGGTAAAGTGCAATGCGTCGTGCTCCCAAATCATGTCGAAGCGATCGAATCTGCAAAAGAAGTCCGCACCGAGTGGGTCCTCAAAATGACCGGTATTGTGAACAAGCGCCCTGAAAAAAATGTAAAGGCTGGCATTTTGAACGGCGACATCGAACTTGAGGTAACTGCGATTGAAGTGTTGAATAAAGCTGAAACGCCGCCGTTTCAGATAAATGTTGATACGATCGGCATCAATGAAGATCTTCGTATGAAATACAAATATCTCGATCTTCGCACCGAACGTATGCAGAACAACATTCGCATGCGCGACAAGATCGCTTCTTTTTTCCGCGGTTACATGCATAAGACTGATTTTATCGAGATTGAAACACCGATCCTTACCAAGGGTTCTCGCGAATATGTCGTACCATCTCGGTTATTCAATGGAGAATTTTATGTGCTTCCACAATCACCGCAACAGTTCAAACAGCTTTCCATGGTTGCCGGTTTTGAAAAATATTTCCAAATTGCACACTGTATGCGTGACGAAGACACTCGTGGTGATCGTCAACCGGAATTTTCTCAACTCGATTACGAGATGTCATTTGTCGAACAAGAAGATGTGATTCTTTACACGGAAGATATGTTCATCAAACTTATTGAAACAGTCTATCCAGAAAAGAAAATAAGCACGATCCCATTTCCACGAATTACGTACGCAGAAAGTATGGAAAAATATGGTAACGACAAACCTGACATGCGCCAAGATAAAAATGATCCGAACGAACTCGCATTTTGTTGGGTCGTGGATTTTCCGATGTTTGAAAAAAATAGTGACGGAGAAGTCCAAGCGGTGCATCATCCTTTTACTGCACCAAAAGTCGGTGACGAGCACTTACTCGAAACTGATCCATTTAAAGCTCGTGCAAACGCATACGATCTCGTATTGAACGGTTATGAATTAGGTGGCGGTTCGATTCGTATCCATCAACGGGAACTACAGAACAGAATTTTTGAACTTCTTGGTCTTTCAAAAGAAACAATCGAAGCGCGTTTCGGACATATCCTTAAGTCATTTGAGTTCGGAGCTCCTCCGCATGGCGGTTGTGCGCATGGTATCGATCGCATCGTCATGATCCTCCAAAACGAACCGAACATCCGCGAAGTCATCGCATTTCCAAAGACCGGAGAAGGTAAAGACCTCATGATGGGTTCACCATCTGAAATTTCCGAGAAGCAATTAAAAGAATTAGGAATTCAAGTTAAAAAATAAAAATGGAAGACTGTATTTTTTGTAAAATTGCAAAAGGAGAATTGCCATCAACGAAATATTATGAAGACGATTTTGTCATTTGTATAAAACCCCTTGGCGAAATAGTTCAAGGACATACCTTGCTCATTCCTAAAAAACATTCTGAAAATATCTTTGACATAACAAAAGAGGATCTTGAGAAAGTGGTCGGTGTGGCACGAGAACTTGCACTGAAGTTCAAGAACGAAGGCGCAACTGGAATAAATCTTCTGCATGCATCAGGAAAGGACGCCGAGCAATCTGTCTTTCATTTCCATATGCATCTTATTCCAAGACACACTGGAGATAATTTAAAACTTCACAGTAATTTTTAGAAAAATGACTGGAATTTTGGAAACAGAACAATACAAAGTCAAAGCGGGCACCTTTGAGGGACCGCTCGATTTGTTGTTGTCGCTGATCGAATCGCGCAAGCTTTTTATTAATGAGATTTCGCTTGTTGAAGTTACTGCCGACTATATCAGTCACATCAAGGCGCTTCCGAAATATGAAATGCACGATGCGACAAGTTTTTTATTGATTGCGTCAACGCTCATTCTCATTAAATCTCGATCGCTTCTACCAAACCTTGCGCTCACTGATGAAGAGGAAGAAAAAATCATTGATCTTGAAGCGCGTTTGAAACTCTATCAAGCAGTCAAAGATGCAAGTGTGTTTGTCAAAGAACGTTTTGGCAAGCAACTTATTTTCCAAGGACCATATCGCTCATCGGATATTCCAGTATTTGTACCGGATAAAGGCATGACGCTCGAAAACATGCGTGCGCTTGTCGAAGGGCTTATTAATAATCTTCCAAAAACAGAACCGCTCCAAGAAGTTACTGTTCGCAAAGTCTTGAGCATTGAAGAAATGATCGATGATATCACAGAACGCGTGCAAAAGACGCTTTCACTTCGCTTTAGCGACCTTGCACGGCATCCATCTGCCGAGAACGCGAAAGAAGAAAAAGTCTACGTTATCGTTTCGTTTTTGGCTATGTTAGAATTAGTTCGTGAGGGACTGATCGACGTCATGCAACAGGCAAGTTTCGGCGATATGGAAATTACTAAACAAGAGGCATCACTAACACCAATAGAAGAATAATTATGCTTACACTTGATGCAAAAATAGAGGGGCTTCTTTTTTTTACAGCAGAGCCGCTCTCATACAAAGAAATTGCGAATATGTTGGGCGCTTCAGTTCCTGAAGTAAAGGAAGCTGTTGTCGTGCTCAGAGAAAAAAATCAAGCGCGTGGCGTTGTGGTTTGCGAACGGGAAGATACAGTCACACTGGGTACGAGCCCTGAGCTTTCGACATTGCTTGAAAAGATCAGAAAAGAAGAACTCGATAAAGAACTGACACGTGCAACGCTTGAGACACTTTCGATCATTTTATACAAGAACGGCGCGACGAGAAGCGAGATCGATTATATTCGTGGTGTAAATTCAAGTTTTATTTTGCGTAATTTATCGATCCGCGGGCTCGTTGAAAAAGCAGTGCACCCCACAGATTCGAGGAAGATCGTCTATAAGCCCACCATTGAAGCACAAAATTATATGGGCGTCGCTTCGATCTCTGATATTCCGGAGTTTGCACAATATCATGCGTTACTCAATCAATCATTAGAAGGCGCTGTCGCAAAAGAAGTGGCAGAAGAAGGATCGATAACGGAAGAATAATATGCGATCGGTCACACCCTACGAGAAAAATCTGCTCGTGCTTCTTGTTTTGTTTTCATTCCTCGCCGGATATTTCATCTGGAGCGAATTTTCATATTTAAAAACTGAAAAAATAAAGAGCGAACATGAATCGCTCGCGCTCGGTAGCACTTTTTTGGAATATGTGGGAGAAGCGCAAGCTTTTTCTGTATACGACGCAGATGACCGTCGTTTTATATTTGAGAAAAATAGTCAGACGGCGCGTCCGCTTGCGTCGATCACCAAAGTGATGACCGCGGTCGTTGCACTCCAAATACTTGGAAAAGACGAGACCCTTCGTATCTCAAATGAGGCACTCATGCCGGAGGGCGACGAAGGATTGCGTTCCGGAGAAAAATGGGAAGCTTCTGATCTGGCATCATTCACGCTCATTAATTCTTCAAACGATGGCGCGCTCGCACTTGCACTTGCTGCCGGAGAGGAATTGCGCAAAAAAAATAATGATTCCCGTGGGCCGCTCCAACTTTTTTTGCAGGCGATGAATGACAAGGCTCGACGTTTAGGACTTGCTACGCTTCATTTTGAGAGTCCGAATGGTCTTGACATCAATGACATTACGCCGACCGCATTCGGTTCATCAAGCGAGGTCGCGCAACTTTTTTCCTTTGCGATAACGCTCTATCCCGAAGTGTTTGGTGCAACTAAAAATGATACGCTCCTGTTTAATTCTCAAAGCGGTTTTGTGCATACTGCGAAAAATACGAATAGATCCATCGGTAAGATCCCCGGGTTTATTGCGTCAAAAACAGGGTATACTGAAAGTGCTGGTGGGAATTTGGTCATCGCGTATCGTGCAGAGAATGGCCACACTATCGTCCTTGCAGTACTTGGCTCATCAAAAGAAGGACGTTTCAATGATATAGAAGGGTTAGTCAGAACAGCGAATGAATATATTAAAATCAAAAATTAGAGAATATCTCCCGGAATCCTTCTTATTGGCGTATCACAAGTCACTCGCTTTTTTTGCTGCATGCTGGTACGGTTTTCCTGCTTCAAAGATGATCATGATCGGGATTACCGGCACCAAAGGAAAAACATCAACAGCAAATTTTGTTTGGGCCGCGCTTGAACGTTCAGGCATCAGCACAGGACTCATCGGAACTGCAAATATCCGTGTCGGCGAGGTCGAGCACATGAATGAATATCATATGACGATGCCGGGACCGTTTATCACACAAAAACTATTGTGGCAGATGTATAAACAGGGAGTACGAGTTGCGGTACTTGAGGTCACCTCAGAAGGTCTCAAGCAAAATCGACATCTCTATATGTATTTTGATATTGCGGTGTTCACAAATCTCACACCAGAACATCTGCCGTCACATGGCGGTGATTTCGAAGAATATAAAAAAGCAAAAGGAAAATTGTTCACATCGCTTGATGCTCCGAATAAAAAAATTAACGGTGTGGTGATCGAGAAACTTGCAATACTCAATGCTGATTACCAACATTCTAATTATTACG
>CALRFE010000042.1 GCA_943356425.1 Candidatus Nomurabacteria bacterium | reverse complement strand
CCGCAGAATTTTACTTCATCATCTCCCCCATCTTCCGCACCGTATTCACATTGCGTGCGGTCATGTTTTTATAGACTTTCGTGCCGATGAATTTTTGCATACCGCTTTTTGCGTAATCGCTTCTTCGCACATTCCAGACGATCGCGCCCGTAATATATTGCAAGGTATCTACTTTGGAAGTGGTGATCAGTCCGATCGTCTTTTTAGTATCAAATTCGTCCCATAAAAACAACACGTCAGTTTTTTGTTCCGTATCATTTTCCCATGCGCGCGGAATCGCTTTGCAAAGTTTCTGGATATTTTTGCTATCGCGCACAATGGTCTTGATCTCGAATCCAAAAGTTTTTCCAAGTGCTCGTTCGATATTTTTTACAAGGAGCGGTGCATCTTTCTCTGCGGTCTCAAAAATAACATTTCCGCTATTGATATATGTTGTCACATTTTCATAGCCCAAAGACTCGAATACTTTTTTGAGCTTCGCCATTTCAACTTTTTTATTTCCTCCGACATTTATCCCACGGAGCAATGCGACGTACTTTGCCATATTACGAAACTTGATTATAGACTTCTTCAAGTTCCTTGATATCGAATTTTTTCATCTGCATAAATGCTTGCGTGACGCGTGCGATCTGTTCTTTAGAACCCTGGCTCATCATGCGCTCCATCGCCGTCGGAACGATCTGCCATGGAAAACCGAACTTATCATTGAGCCAACCGCACTGGATCTCTTTTCCTCCGTCGGTCAATTTTTCCCAATAATAATCGACTTCTTCCTGTGTATCGCAGTTCACCACAAAAGAAATTGCCTGCTCGAATGTGAGCGAACTCTGTTTCCCGCTATCCATGAGCGATATATGAAAATTTTCAAGCGTGACTCCAGCATGTTTTACTGTTCCTTTTGTCTCAATATTTTCACCTGCTTCATATTTGACGACGTAATCAACTTTTGCATCGTGGAATAGTCCGGTATAAAAATTCACCGCTTCTTCTGCTCTACCACAAAGGTCCCCCGCAAACATGAGCGTTGGGGTGATTTTTTGCGGCGCTTTCATCGTTGCAGAGAACATGATCTGCCACGAGACTCCGTATTGGTCCTGTATCCAGCCGTATTTTTCTGCAAATGGATACGATGAGAGTTCCATAAGTATCTTTCCTGTCTTGGATAATTTGGTCCACAGATCGTCGACTTCTTCAATACTGTCGCACGACACAATAAAAGAGACGGTCGGATTAAATGGCAGATATGGACCCGCAGTCATGAGATTGAAATTCTGTCCAAAGATCTCAAGTGTCGCCATTTGCACAGCTCCTGATGGAGTATTTTCGAGCGATCCATTGCCTGTTACTTTTGATCCTGAAAATACCGACAAATAAAAATCGGTGATCCCTTTCATATCATTCTCAAACCACAAGAACGGTGTTATTTTTTGCATATAATTATAGGTGACCGTAATTACTAAATTGATAATACCTCTTGAACTAAACAACAGTATATTATTTTCACGAACAATCTCCAAAAAAACGGGTACAGAAAAAGACGCCCTTCTTAAAGGACGTCTTTTTAAACTACGATACAAAGAATTATGAACTACTCGACGGATACCGATTTTGAAAGATTGCGCGGTTTATCGATATCCGTACCACGGAACGCGGCGATGTGATATGCGAGAAGCTGGAGCGGTACGACCGTCAAAAATGGAGAGAAAATCTCACTCACCTTGGGAACAGGAACCACGACATTCGCGAGCGAAGAGATCTCAGTATCACCTTCTGTAACGATGGCGATGATCTTTCCCCCGCGCGATTTTACGGTATTCATGTTCGATTTCACTTTGTCCAGGTATTCCCCTTCGGTCGCGATGAAAATGACCGGCATGTTCTCGTCAATGAGTGCGATCGGCCCATGCTTCATTTCTGCAGCAGGATATCCTTCTGCGTGGATGTAGGATATTTCTTTGAGTTTGAGCGGGCCTTCGAGGGCGACAGGAAAATTGATTCCCCTGCCGAGATAGATCGCATTCGTCGATTGATAATATTTTTTTGCAATATCTCTGATCAACGCATCTTGTGCGAGAACTTTCTCAACTGAAGCCGGAATCGACTCGAGTTCGCGGAGCAATATCTGATACTTATTTTCGTCGATCATACCCCGTGTCCTGCCCATCCAAAGTGCAAAGAGCGAGAGCACGGTCAATTGTGCCGTAAATGCTTTCGTCGAAGCGACACCGATCTCTTTGCCGGCGTGTGTGTAGGTGCCACCGTCATTTATCTTCGACATCATCGCACCGACGACATTACAAATACCGAGCACAAGCGCTCCTTTTGTATGCGCAAGTTTGACTGCTTCATTGGTGTCTGCCGTCTCTCCTGACTGAGAAATACCAATGACCACATCGTCTTCTCCAAGAATCGGATTGCGATACCGGAATTCAGAAGCATATTCGACTTGTACATCGATGCGCGCGAGCGTCTCTATCAGATATTCTCCGATAAGCGAAGCATAGTACGATGTCCCGCACGCCACAAAAACAATCTTGCGTGCACGAGCAATGCGCTCTTCGTGGATCTTCATACCGCCGAGTAATACTTTGCTGTTCGCGAGGCTGATCCTTCCGCGCATACTGTCAGCGATCGTTTTCGGCTGTTCAAAAATTTCCTTGAGCATGAAATGCGGAAATGCTCCTTTTTCGATTTCTTCCAAAGTGAGAAGCACTTTTTCGATCGCAGGTTCGATCTCTTTTTGTTCGGAATTTTTGATATGGTATTCACCTTTTTCCAAAAGAACCGCCATCTGTCCATCCTCAATAGTGATGACATCCTTCGTATAATCGATGAACGGCGTCGCATCAGAACCAACAAATATTTCGTCTCTTCCGATACCGAGTACGAGACCCGTACTACCATGATTTGCTACGATCATCTGGTGATCGTGTGGTGTGATGACAACGATCGCATATGCACCGACAACGGTCCGGAGACTATCTCGTACCGCATCTTCGAAAGTACAAGTGCTTTCTTTTTTCTGTTCGTGCCAAATATGCTCGATCCAGTTCGCCAATATTTCAGTGTCCGTTTTCTCTCTCGGATCAAGCGCGTAGCCGCACTGATTCAAGATCAGAGCCAATGCGGTGTAATTTTCGATGATACCGTTGTGCACGAGCACAACATCTCCATATTTAGAAATATGTGGATGTGCGTTCGCATCGCTCGGTTCACCATGGGTCGCCCAACGAGTGTGCCCGATACCGATAGTGCCATTCGTGTCCTTGTCTTTGCAAAATTCTTCCAATCGAGCGACTTTGCCTGTTTTCCGGTAAATGCGCACGCCTCCATTTTGGAGGGCAACACCCGCAGAATCATATCCGCGATATTCAAGGCGTTTGAGCCCGTTGATGAGTATGGGGTAAGCTCCTCTTGAGCCTATGTACCCGACGATTCCACACATAAGTAGTTAGTTTTGTTTTTAATGTTGTTTCTTTTCTTCACTCTAGCATGTTTTCCCGAGGGCATACCACAGGCTCCTGTGGTATAATTTCCGTATGGACGAACTCGAAAAACTGCGAGCAGAAAACGAGCAGTTGAAAAAAATGAACGCGATAAAATCCGACTGGATCTCTATTTCCGCGCACCAGCTCCGCACGACGCTTTCCGCGATCAAATGGATCTTGAAGATGTTCCTTGACGGTGATTTTGGAAAGATGTCTCCCGAACAGAACGGATTTATGAAAAAAGCATTCGATTCGAATGAACGGATGCTCGACCTCGTTAACGAGATGCTTTCGCTCAATCACATCGACCAGACATCGCTCCGGTATGATTTTGAAAAACACAACATGATCGATCTGATCGATAGCGTACTTTTTGATTTCACGGGAGAATCATATAAAAAAGGAGTCGAGATCGTCTTTCTCAAACCGACCGCGCCGATCCCTCCGCTCACATTCGATCTTGAAAAGATCCGCGTCGTCCTGCAAAACCTGATCGAGAATGCGATCAAATATGGGAACACCGGCACTCGTGTTTTTATTTCCGCACAAATCATGGGTGACTTCGTCGAAGTCCACGTCAAAGATACCGGCATCGGCATTCCTGAAGCCGACCAGAAACTCATCTTTACGAAATTTTTCCGCGCAACAAATGCAAAAACAAAAGATTCTGTCGGCTCAGGCCTCGGACTTTTTACGACCAAAGCCATTATTGAAAAGCATGGGGGCAAAATGTGGTTTGAAAGCGGCGAAGACCAGGGTACGACCTTCTCCTTTACACTACCCGTCGTGCATGATCCGAAACTAGACCTCGTATAAGCGCTATGCTAGAATAGTCCTATGGCTAAAAAAATTCTGATCGTCGAAGACGATACGTTCCTACAAGGGCTCTCCGCGACCAAGCTTTCAAAAGAGGGCTATGAAGTGGTGACCGCAAGCAATGTCGATGAAGCGATGAAGGCGATCGACGCAGGCGCTCCTGACTTCGTCTTGCTCGACCTCGTGCTCCCTGGTACTGACGGATACGGTATCTTGAAAAAGATCCGAGACGGTGCAAAAACAGCAAAAACTCCTGTTATCATTTTCTCAAACCTCGCAGAAGACAAGGACATCAAAAAAGCGAAGGATCTCGGTGCGAACGATTTCATGATCAAATCGAACTTCACGCTCGATGAGCTCGCAGAAAAGATCACCGAGATGATCGGAAAATAAACTCAGAGAACCAAAACTAAAAGAGCGCCCCGCGAAGCGGGGCGCTCTTTTAGTTTTAGCTATTTCGTAAAGACCTTGAGCGGATCGATCACGCTCACAAAGCCAAGACTCTGTGTGAACATGAGAATACCGAGCACGACGAGCATTACACCAAATACTTTTGAAATATTGGCGAGATCACTGATGTGTTCTGCGATCAATCGTTCTCCGCGATCAGTAAAATATCCAACAAGCAGGAACGGCAACGAAAGACCGAGTCCATAGGCGAAGAGCATCATAAATGCATATGTCGGGTTTGCAAAAGCAAAACCGAAAATGGCGCCGAGCGCCGCACCGACACACGGAGTCCAGCCGAGCGCGAATGCTGCTCCGAATAAGAGCGCGGTCATCATACTTCCGCGCTTACTTCTGACTGAGAACATATGTTGTCGATCCAAGAACCCAAAATTAAAGATACCGATCAACATGAGCCCAAAAAATACGACAATGATACCGCCTAATTTATTAAGGAGCTTGCTCGCATCGAGCGATACTGCGCCGAGCACTGTGTGCAACAAAAATCCGATAACACAGAAGACGACAAGAAAACCGATCGTAAAGAATATGCTCTGTTTGAATTTACTATGCGTACGTTTATCATTCACGCCGGTACCTGCGAGATATGCGACGAGTCCCGGCACGAGTGGCAACACACACGGAGACAAAAAAGAAATAAGGCCTGCTGCGAAAGCGACCCCAATAGAAAGACCGCCGCCTAAAATTGAATGACTTACCAATTCAGCAGCAGAAGCGATATTGACGCATTGATACATACACCGAGAGTATACCCAAAAGAACACGCATTCGCAAACCACGAAAAACTATACTACAATAAAGCCCATGGACGACATTATTTCTCCAAAAAAACGCCTAGGTGCGATCGCCGGACTGGTTATCCTTGTTATTATTGGTGGACACATATTATTCGGTAAAGGTCGTCCGATCGCCCCATTCATCAAAAAAATCACTCCGAATTCATATGAATCTCACTGATACCATCTCACTCCATTTTCGCCTCGATGAAAAACAAAAAATCGGCCTCGCAAAGCTCGGCCTCTTTTCCATTCGCGATATTCTCTATTATTTCCCTGCTCGTTACAGCGATTTTTCCGAGATCAAGCTCATTCGCGATATTGTTCCTGGCGAAACGATCACACTCTATGGAAAGATCACAAAGCTCAAAACTAAAAAAAGTTTTCGCACCAAAATTCCCATGAGCGAGGCGATGCTTGAAGATGGAAGTGGAACACTTCCCATCACGTGGTTCAACCAAGCATATATGGCAAAGATGGTACACGAAGGCGCATATGTAAAATTGACCGGTCGCGTCACGCTCGGGAAAAAAGGTACCTACCTCGCAAACCCAGAACTTGAGCGTGAAAAAACATTGCCGATCGACATGCACGATACATTGTTCAAGGGCGATGCTGAAGCGCATGATATCATCCAATATCCGGTGTATCCAGAAACACGGAGCGTGACATCAAAATGGATATTCCACGCTGTCCAGAAAATTTTAAAGAGCGGACTCGTAGATTCACTTGATGACTATTTGCCAGAAGACATCCGAAAAAAATATAATCTACCGAC
>CALRFE010000041.1 GCA_943356425.1 Candidatus Nomurabacteria bacterium | reverse complement strand
AGACCATCCATACCTATCAGAGCGACATTGCGGACATGATGGAGCAGGGACAAGGCACGACAGTGAAGATCGCCGTCGCTGAACAAGAAAAGAAACAGGCAGAACTGAAAGCCCGACCGCGACCAGCGCATCCGAACCGCATGAAAAATATCATGATGGTATTTTTTGGATCAATCCTTATTGCAGGATCACTTGGGGGGATCGGTTATCTCGTCTACAAAAAAGCAACCACAAAACCAACTGCTCCGATCGTGCAAGAGATCTCTGTGCCTGGCATCATCACGCCTGACACAAAAAAAGAAATTCCGACCGAAGGACAAGGGAGCGAATACATAAAAAAAACGGTCAGTGATCTTGTGATCAATGAACAATTGAACCCTGGCACGATCGAACAGATATATCTCACTCTCGGTGATGGCGACAAAAAACAGATCGTCGATACCGGAAATTTTTTGAATGCGATCGGCAGTACGGTCCCGCGCTTGTTCTTGCGCTTTCTTGATCCTGATATCTTTTTGGGAATTTATAAAAAAGAAAGTGCGAATGAATTTTTCATGCTCTTGCATACGAGCTCATACAACAATGCGTTCGCGAGCATGCTCACCTGGGAGCCGACACTTTTTGATGATTTCTATAAATTTTTCGCGATCGACCAGAACGGATTGGATCGATCATTATTTCATGCGACATTCAAAGACAAGATCATAAAGAACCAGGATGCCCGCGCACTCATCGATCAATCAGGAAATGTCGTTTTCTTTTATACCTTCCTCGGACAGAACAAAGACACGATCATTATCGCGCGCACGGACCAAATACTTGATGTCGTGCTCACGCGATTGGCAGCACGTTAAATCCGAAGCACGAAATCCTAAATTCGAAACAATTTGAAATTTTTAATATTCTAATTTTGATATTGTTTCGTGCTTCGGATTTAGAATTTAGTGCTTTATGTGAGAGTGACAATAATAAGTGGTAGTGCTAAAATAGCTCCATGAACACAGAACAACTTAAAGCAAAATTAGAAGCAGAAAAAAATGTCCTCGAAAAAGAGCTCGCCGGGCTCGGTATTTTTGATGCAAAAAGAAATGACTGGGAAGCAACTCCCGTTGTCGGCGGCATCACCGAGGAACCCGATGAGAACGACAAAGCAGATCAATTCGAAGAATTTGAAGAACGGAGCGCCACGCTCTCAGTCCTTGAAACGCGCATCAATGCAGTAAATAGGGCACTTGAAAAAATGAGTAAGGGAAATTACGGAATGTGCGAAGTCTGCAATAAAGCGATCGAAGACGACCGCCTCCAGGCAAATCCCGCAGCAAGTACGTGCACTGAGCATATGGATTAAATCTTTATAATTTCTTCATGCGAAAAGAGTAGACTCCCTATCATGGGAGTCTTTTCGCGCGTGTACACTGCGCAAACACAATTGTTAAAAGGACAACTAATCACGATCGAAGTGGACCTCTACAAAGGCCTGCACAATTTTTCGATCGTCGGACTTGCTGATAAAGCGGTCGAGGAATCAAAAGACCGTGTCGGATCGGCAATTAAAAATTCGGGCTTCACCTCTCCGAAAAGCAAGAACCAAAAAATAGTCGTCTCGCTTTTTCCTGCTGATACAAAAAAAGAAGGTTCGTATTTTGATCTCGCGATCGCGCTCGCATATTTGCTCTCGTCCGAAGAAATTTCTTTCGATCCAGAAAAAAAATTATTCTTGGGAGAGCTCGCGCTCAATGGGGAGCTCCGTCCGATCCGCGGAGCGCTTCCACTTACAGAGATCGCAAAGCGCGAGGGTTTCACAGAAATATTTCTACCTGCTGAGAACGCAAAAGAGGCAGCGCTCGTGCCCGGCATCACTATTTATCCTGCACGGACTCTTCGTGAGGTGATCGATCATGTGAATAAACGACAAAAAGAAGATACTGCGCCAGCACAGCTTGCGCCACAAATACCGACCGAGATCACATACGCAGAAAATCAAAGAGCGGTCGACTTCAGCGATATTCGCGGACAAGAAGCAGCAAAGCGGGGGCTCGAGATCGCAGCAGCTGGCGGACACAACATTATCATGTCGGGTCCGCCTGGTACCGGAAAGACAATGCTCGCAAAAGCATTTACTGGAATCTTGCCGCCACTCGCGCTATCAGATATTTTCGAAATTACGAGCATCCACTCGATCGCAGGAAATCTCGGCGGGGAATTGGTCACCGAAGTTCCATTCCGTGCACCGCATCATACCGCATCATACGTATCAGTCATCGGTGGCGGATCATTCCCAAAACCGGGCGAGGTAACGCTCGCGCATCGCGGTGTACTTTTCCTTGATGAATTTCCTGAGTTCGAGAAACGCGTTATCGAATCGCTCCGTCAACCACTTGAAGATAAAGTCGTCACGATCGCACGATCAAAAGGCACTGCGCTCTTTCCATCAAAATTCATTTTGATCGCTGCGATGAATCCATGTCCGTGCGGTTTCCGTGGAGCAAAGTTCCGTGAATGCATCTGCACGGCAAGTGATCTTCTACGCTACAGTCGAAAGCTTTCCGGCCCGATCCTTGATCGCATCGATATCGCAGTCACGGTCGGCAGGGTGGAATACGCGGAGCTCTCTGAAAAAGGAAGGGAAGGAGAAGGAAGTGAACTGATCCGAGCACGCGTACGAAACGCACGAGCGCTCCAAAAAAAACGCTTTCACGACAATGAACGGAGTATCATGGAGAACAGCGAGATGAATACCCGGGAACTTGCACGCTATGTGCCGCTTGCCGATGATGTCCGAAAACTTTTTAATGAGAGCGCAGAAAAATTACAGCTCTCCGCACGCGCGTATCACCGCACACAAAAACTCGCACGCACGATCGCAGACCTTTCCGAAAGCGACGAAGTCCTCGCACCGCATATTTTGGAAGCGCTGCAATACCGGCCAAAACAAATATAAAAAAACCTCCCGGAAAAATCCGGAAGGTTTTTTGTTTTAATACAAATCAAATGACAAACATCACACAGTGACTTTCGTGTCTTGTAGTTTTCTGCACTCTTTTAAGAAATAAAAAGAGACATGTTCTAAAGAAAGATCAGAACCTGCTTTCAAATCGCGTGTAATTTTCCCTGCACGCAATAAAGTATTGCTTGTGGTATGGATTATTTCTGCAGCTTCCGGATATCCATTTTTCTCATAAAAATTTCCGAGCATCGCATAACATCCGAGGGGATTGAAGATCACATTCTGGTTGGAATTGCGCGGTCGTGATGGCAGACTTCCGCCGACCGTCTCTTCGACCCGCGTGGTCCCGATGTCATATCCTGCGCACAATCCGATACTTCCTAACATTCCCGCGGCAGCGCTCGACAGATTGTCTCCATCTTGATTCATCGTAAGCATCATCTCCAACTCATGCGGATTAGTGATCATCTGATAAAGCGCATCGTCGGATTGCAGATGGGAGACGACAATTTTTTGTGTCTCAACATTTTTTGACTGCTGTATCAGATTTTTCAATTCAGGCATGATCGTTTCAAGAAATACTTTTGGGATCGTCCGCTCCTTGCCAAAAGCATCCGCTTTTGCGACGACAGATATCTTTTTGATATTTCGTGATTCCGCGATCGCAAATGCATAATGCGCGAGCTTTTTCACATCCTCTTTATTGAGCGCAGAAAGACTGATCGTCATTTCAGAGCCGTGAAGATGCGGAGCATCAGTCATCGCGATCTTGTCTATCGTATCGAGCATCCGAAAAGGGATCGTCCCTCCGAGAACACCGTCAGACAACAGACGCAAAACAGTAATATCAAATGCGGTATCTTTGGGTAAGAGCGGGTTATCGATCGAACGGAATTGGCGCACGGCGACGATACTGCCGAAAAACTCACGGACCGTCTGATTTGATTTCTGAGAAGAGAGCGGGAGCTTGATAACTCCAGAACTTGTGCGATACAGAGAGAGACTTTCTTTTGAAAGCGGAGTATTTCTTGGGGCAACGATCGTCCGGAATTCAAGTTGGGGGGTCAAGAGCTGTATGACCTTGATCAATCGTTCAGAAAGACCAAGATTGTTGTCTTCATCGATGATGAGGAGGTCGGGGTTTTTGTTCATGGAGCGTTCAGTGTTTTTAAGTTTTTAAAAAATTGATTTACCTCAAACATTAGCAGATACACAGGGGGTGTCAATGAGGTACAGATAAAAGAGCAGGGAGAAAAGAATATATAGCGTAGGATACATTAAAGAACACCGGACGCGCCTGCGGCGCGTCCGGTGTTCTTCTTCTTTTCTCTCTTCTCTTTTATTTTTTATATAAATTCTTATCTCGCCCCCAAATGCCCCGGCAATCCATACATCGGATCATCTCCGAGTGGATTTTCTGCACCGCGGACTTCAAAGTGGAGGTGCGGGCCGGTCGAATGTCCGGTCGAACCGAGCAATCCGATAACATCGCCTTGATTTACATGCTGACCGACGGAAGCGAGTGTTTTTTGCAAGTGTGCATACAATGTCTGTGTACCATTCGGGTGTTGTATGACCACATAGTTCGCATATCCATAATTGTATCCAGAATTTTTCGCAACGATGACCGTACCTTCTGCTGCTGCCATGACCGGTGTGCCGAGCTTACCACCGATGTCCACCGCATTTCCCTGGTGAATGCCTTGCGTTCGAGTACCACCAGCGACTGGACGGATGAAATACGTTCCGAGATCTGCTCCACCAAACACACGGATCAAACTGCCAATTTTTCCTTCTTTGATCTTTATTCCGCTCGTCGTGCCAGAAGAACCAGTGCTCTTAACAGGAAGCGGGGTCGCCAATTTGCCATCAGGAATGACGATCGTTTCGCCCGCAATCAAGGCACTACTACTTCCAATGCCATTGAATTTCTTGATGTCATTTACGTCTGCTTGGAATGTTTTTGCAATAGAACTGAGCGTATCGCCCTTTTTGATCGTGTAATTGATACCGGTAATCGGTAAGATCAAGAGCGTATCGCCCTCTTTAAGACTTGCGCCTTTCGCGAGGTTGTTTGCGGAACGGATCGTATCTTGAGAGACCTCAAACATTTTGGCAACACTTGCCACGGTATCTCCCTTTTTTACAACATAGAAACTAATGTCACCGGCAACATAGTCTTCAATATCGCCATTTTCAAGATCAGCTTGTGTTCCGAGCGGACCAGCATCTGAGATAAAAGCGTCATCCGAGATAGCCAAAGCGCCTGAGTTAGGTGTCATATCTTTACTATTTGAAGTGACCATCGCGACGACCGGAGTCGGGAGCGGGACGTTTTGTGAGTTCAAACTAGAGATTTCTTCGGCTTGAGTATCGGTTCCAAGGCCGAAAACAGATAAAATACTCGCATCTGCTGTGGAGGGGTAGAATGTAAATGAGAGCATCCCGAGCAACAACAAATAGGCATTCACTACTTGAAGCTTATAAAATAAGGGGTTTTTCGCTCGATCTACAGAGAAATAAGGGTTTTTTGTAGAATCGGGGTCTTGTGTTTTAGGTAAAATAAAATCTTATGAAAAATCGCTTTATTTCTGAGCTTATGCAATATAAGGCTCCATTTATAGGACGACACACAAATTTCCTATAAATATGAAGAAACAAAGGGATTATTGTTACAACCAGCGCCGGAGCTCCTAAAAAACCATTACAAACAAAGGATTTTTAGGAAAATAGCTATTCCGTATATACAGTATATAATAGTCAATATACCGCATGTAAGGACAATGGTAGCCGAGATGGGGCAGTAAGTCAACGATGTTTTGCACAATCGTCAAAACTCCCAAAATTTGACTATTTCTAATAAAAATTGTATAATTTGAGCACCTATGGTAACACTTAAAGAGCTTATCCCGGATTTTTTCGATAAAAATAATGGCCACGCTCATTCTGAAGAAAAGAATGGGTCGTCTGACATTGAAACCCTTGAAATATTGCGTAAAAATCTCCTCGAAGCTGAAGAAGCACAGGACGAGGACCGCGCTATGGCGATCGAGAAGAAGGTCTGGGCTCTTGAAAACAAACTGGGCATCAGTGAGAATATTAAGAAAAAAATCGAAACAGAGACTGCTGTTAAACCTGCCGACATATCAGATCTCGACATACCACAGACCTTCTTGGAGGAACTCGCGGACGAACATGACCAGAAAAAAGCGTACGCTCGTCTTAAAAAACCGTCACAAACGACGAACCTCGACTTCACGCCGAGCGGGAAGAATATAACTTCAAAAGCATCTGTTCCCGTGATCGTCTCATCAATTGAGTCCGGCTCTGATAATGCTACAATACCTACAGAACAAAAAACATCTCAATCCATGCCAGAAAAAAATGACGGG
>CALRFE010000040.1 GCA_943356425.1 Candidatus Nomurabacteria bacterium | reverse complement strand
TTAAGCGCTACGTACTTGATATTTAGAATTTGTTTCGAATTTCGGAATTCGTGCTTCGGATTTTAGCAAAGTTTTACTTTGCAATGTATACATAATTGAGTTCCTGAATATTGACTGGACTCTGAAGGAGAATTTTTTGGAACGGATCACGTTCATCAGAAATGGTTTTAACAACAGTCGCAATGATCGTCGGTGTGATCGACGGTAGGAGTATTCGCGCACCTTCAGGCACAACGACATCGCGTGGGATTGAGATCTCAAAATTTCCGCCACCTCGGCCGATAAGTTCTACATCAATGTTCTTGTCTTCCAATCGCGCAGTTATTTTTTCATCGGGCGTCGAATACAAGACGACTTTTGAAGTTCTTGCTGAAACTTCTCCGATCCGACCGATCGCAATTTCTCCGCCTGCGTAGACGACTGCGTCATTTCTAATGCCTGCATCGCTTCCAATATCGAGCACGAGCGTGTCGTATGGCGTGCGATTGGGCTTTGCAAGGATCGTCGCGATGATTTTTGGAGCGGAGCCCGTTCGTCCTAATTCTCCCTTGAGCATCTCGTTTTCCTTTACGAGCAGACCGCGATCGGCGAGCTGTAATTTCAGATCCGCATTTTCTGATTCGAGCGCAACATTCTTTGCGTGAAGCGATGATTTGCTTTGAACGACGATCGCACCTGATGATACTGCACTCTCTGCTTGCTCTCCGCTCTTCCAGAAAATTTTTCCCATCCGTCCGAATGGACCAGAAAGCACTCGCGAAAGCGGTGTGAGTGTCAGCATGAGCACGCAAAGAACAACTCCTGCAATCGCGAGCAAGAATTTTTTCTGCGCCTTTCTTTTTTTATCTTGGTGGAAGTTCATCTTCAGTATTTAGGAGAACTTCTTTGTAATAGTCGATGTCGTCGAGCACGATTCCTGTACCGCGTGCAACTGCGGTGAGCGGATCCTCCGCAACGAACACTGGGATTTTTAAAATATTTTGAAGGAGCGTCGCAAGGCCGTGCAAAAGCGCGCCACCACCGGAAAGCACGATACCGCGATGCATGGAATCTGCAAGGATTTCAGGAGGAGTTGTTTCTAAAACTTCCTTGACGCCATCGATCAAATTATTGATCGATGCGCCGATCGCTTCACGAATGTCGGAATCAGTCACGATCACTTCACGCGGAAGCCCGGTCACGAGATCGCGACCACGAACTTCGGCTTCCATAAAATTTCCTTCCATAACTGATCCGATCTGCATCTTGACACTTTCCGCAGTTTTCTCACCGATCAGCAATTTGAACTCGTCGCGCAAATACGTCGTAATATCATTATTCAATTTGTCGCCAGCAATCTTGAGATTTTTCGATCGGACAATTCCACCGAGCGAAATGACTGCGATGTCCGTCGTACCACCACCGATATCGATGATCATCGAACCGACCGGCTCTTTGATCGGCATACGAATACCGATCGCCGCTGCCATCGGTTCTTCGATGATATAGACTTCACGGGCGCCTGCGGACTTCGCGGCGTCATACACTGCGCGGATCTCCACATTGGTCACGCCAGACGGTACACCGATCACCACGCGTGGACGAAAAAATTTCTTTGAAATCTTTTCGGTCTTGCCGATCAAATACGCAAGCATTTCTTCGGTCACTTCAAAATCTGAAATAACGCCGTCAACGAGCGGGCGGATGGCCTTGATGTGTCCCGGCGTGCGACCGAGCATGTCCTTTGCTGCTTGTCCGACCGCGACGATCTGTCCCGACTTAGTATTCACTGCAACGACAGAAGGCTCATTAATAACAATACCCTGCCCTTTCAAATACACGAGCGTATTTGCCGTGCCGAGATCGATGCCGATATCATTTGAAAATGCATTGTAGAGTTTATTGAACATATAAAATCAGGTGTCAGGTTTTAGTTACTAGCTTTTAGCTTCAAGAAGAGAAATCAAGTCTTCGACAGAAATATTTTTTCCTTTTTCTTCGGTACGTTTTTTGACTTCAATACCGCCTTCTTTCAAACTGCGGTCAGAAACAACAACGCGATACGGGATACCGAGCAAGTCAGCATCTGCAAATTTTTCTCCTGCCATGACACCCGTTCGATCATCAAACAGTACTTCAATATCCTTCTCTTCAAGTAGTGCGTACACTTTTTCAGCTTCTTCTTTGGTTGTAGCATTTTCACCGAGTAAAAGAAGATGCACTTTAAATGGTGCAACCTCTTCTGGCCAGATCATTCCTTTATCATCAGAAAGCGCTTCAACGATCGTGCCCATAAGGCGTCCCGGGCCGATGCCATACGAGCCCATGAACACAGGCTTCTTCTCACCCGCTTCAGTCTGATACATCAGATCAAATGCCTCTGAAAAACGAGTGCCGAGCGTGAAAATATTTCCAACTTCAACAGCGCGCTGTTCAACAAGATCAGCTCGATCAACACCAAGATTTTCAAGGACTTCGTCAGTAAGCACCTCCTTGTTGATCGCAATACCCTTATTCTCTGCAACATAGATCGTATCCTCACCAGCACCAGTTACCATTTGGAATTCGTGCGAATATTTTGAGAACACGCCGCCAGAGGCAAACGTCACATACGTAAGATGCCCGATACCGGCGCGCTTAAAAATTCTTTTGTAGGCTTCTTTAAGATCTTCATATATTTTCTTATGTTCTTCTTCGTCTTTCGCAAACGAATAGAGATCCTTCATGATGAATTCTCGACAACGCATGATCCCCGATTTTGCACGTGTCTCATTTCGAAATTTTGTCTGGAACTGATATACCGACCGGGGTAGATCCCGATACGATGAAATATATTCTTTCATAAGCTTCGTCAGTGGTTCTTCGTGTGTGAAGCCGAGCCCGAGCTCAGTTTCATTTTTGAGTTTTGTTTTAAACCAAATATCGACAACTTCATCGCTCCAACGATCGGTCTTTTCCCAAGTTGTTTTATCTTGTAGCGCAGTCAAGGTGATCTCTTGTCCACCGACAGCATCCATCTCTTCTCGGATGATCTGAATAATTTTTGAGAGCGTACGAAGACCGAGTGGTAAATATGAATACGCACCGGCCATCTCTTTATTGATGAAACCTCCACGGATGAGCAATTCTGCGTTTTTTGAGACCTCATCAGAAGGTACTTCCTTCTTTGTTTTTGTGAATAATTTTGATTGGAGCATATTGCTTATACTACTCTAAAATAGAGCCCTGGTCCAGACGTGGGAAAAATTGGAAAAGCGTGGTATCGTAAAAGAAAAACACCTTACCAATCATGAAAACAAAAAAATCACTCATACTCACCAAAAAAGAAATTGTTGGACTTGGTATTCATAAATTTTTATGGAAAAAACATCCTCTATTGTTTTTTCATTTTGACAGTAAGCTTCCTTTCGCTCGTGATACATCAGTACATCAATGCGCGATCAAATTATTAGAAGATCGTAATTTCACTTTTTTTGTTGTTGGTGGAAATTTTTCCGTCCAAACAATTTCTGGTTCAGGATCAGTCCAATCCGGATTAGGAGAACCCAACGAATCCAAAATCATTGAAGGATTTTCTGACGAAGAGCCATTGTTTGTAACCGAGGAAATGTCCCGCAGGATTCATTTGAAATTTACAATTCTTCCAAAAACCGAAACTATTATGGTCATTAGCTGTGCCGCTTTCGCAAATGATAAAATGATACTCGATCAAAGTGGTGGACCAATGCGCGTCAATGATGACCGACCCGGAATTTATGTTTTCAGATAGCATTAACTAAATTAAAACCCTGGATTCCCCTGTCATTTAGAACAGGGGTTTTCTATTGCCCAAACCCGTCCTTTTTGCTATAGTAATTAGGCATTCCGTGGGGAGTGCTTTTTAAGTCCCATTAAGTCATCGGGGTTCAAAAAGCCAATGATTTCAACGAAATCTCCCTGTAGAAAGTCTCGACATACGTCGAGACGAGCTGCAATGCTTAACAACGGACTGCGCGGATGTCGAAATCCGCCATTAATTAATGAGTAAGTAAATTTTCTATGTCACATCCTGACGTAAGCCAAAATGTAAACGACATGTTCGCCGTTGGTGCGCATTTCGGATATTCAAAAACTCGCCGCCACCCGTCTACGGCAAAACTTATTTTCACCACAAAGAACAAGGTGGATATTATCAACCTTGAAAAAACAGAGGAAGCGCTCGCAAAAGCGGCTGAATTTGTCAAAGGACTTTCTGCAAAAGGAAAGGTCGTTCTCTTTGTCGGTGTAAAGCCTGAAGCAAAGGGTGCGGTCCTTGCTGGCGCTCAATCAGTCGACATGCCCTACGTGACCGAACGATGGGTCGGAGGCGTGCTCACTAACTGGCCAGAAATTAAAAAGCGTATCGCGCGATTGGTAGATCTCAAAGAAAAGAAAGAAGCGGGCGAACTCGACAAATACACAAAGAAAGAGCGTCTCTTGATCGACGAAGAAGTTGCAAAGATGCACAAGCTCTTTTCTGGACTTGTCGGCATGAAGAAAACCCCAGATGCAGTCTTTGTTGTTGATGCAAAACGCGAACATATCGCCGTTACTGAAGCCCACAAAATGGGAGTTCCGGTCATCGCACTTACCAATACTGACACGGACATTCGCACTATCGAATATCCAGTTGTTGGAAACGACGGTTCTGTTTCAAGTATTACCTATTTCGTCAACAAGATCGTTGAAGCGTACAAAGAAGGACACAGTGTAAAGGCGTAGGCAAAAAAATCTAAAGTCTAAAAACTAAAATCTAAACAAATCTTTAAAATTAAAAAATTATGATCACCACTGAACAAATTAAAGAATTGCGAGACCAGACCGGTGTATCGGTCATGCAATGCAAAAAAGCGCTCGAAGAAGCCGGCGGCGATATGGAAAAAGCGCTCATGGTCCTTAAAAAGAAATCGAGCGACATCGCAGCAAAAAAATCCGACCGTGAAGCAGCTGAAGGCGTTGTTGTCATTAAGAAAAGCGCTGGCAAAGGAATCATTCTTACCCTCAATTGTGAGACGGACTTCGTTGCAAAGAACAGCGATTTCGTAGACCTCGCAAATGTACTTGCTGATAAAGCGCTCGCTGACGGTATTGATGCGATGAAGACTGCATCTGTTGATATGATCAATCCGGTCGTTCAAAAGATCGGCGAAAACATCCGTCTTGGAGATGTTGCTGAACTCTCTGGTGCGGTTATGGGTAGTTATGTCCACGATGGAAAATCTGGAGTACTTGTTTCCCTCTCGGGCGGAGATGAGACGCTCGGTAAAGATATCGCAATGCACATCGCGGCAATGAAACCGGAGTATTTGAAAAAAGAAGATATTCCAGAAGAAAAACGAAAACTCGCAACAGAAATGTTCGAGACCGAAGTGAATGCGAGTGATAAACCAGCAGAAATCAAAGCAAAGATGCTCCAGGGCAAGATCGACACATTCTTCAAAGAACAGACTTTGCTCGAACAACCATTCGTTAAAAATCCCGATACGACAATCAACGGACTCTTGCAAAAAGCGGGTAACGTTACGATTAGTAATTTTATCCGATACACGATCGGTAAATAACAATGATCCCCGCTCTCATTACATTTTCCATAGCGCTCGTTGGACTTATCGGTCTTATCGGCTACCGTATGTGGCAGATAAAAAACAACCGAGTGCTTGTGGGAGAGCAGACGGGAGAAAAAGGATTTTATTTGAATGAACGAGAGATCGAAGCGCGTGTCAGTTTGTTCATGAAGCATATGTCCAGAGTTTTTGTGCTCTACGCGCTCAAGATCTCGATCAAGGCAAGTTTTTTTGTCCGTAAAAAAATTAATGCTATAGTCAAAAAAGCCCAAACGCTCGCGGAACGCCACCAGAAAGAGATCACCGCACATGAAGAATCCGCCGGGGCAAAATTTCTAAAGGCGATCGCAGAATACAAAACGAAGATCGAGAATTTGCGGAAGAAAGATAAGACGTTTGATGAGATGTAAAAAGATAGTATAAAGTAGCAAGTATTAGGTATAAAGTATTGAAATCCGAATTCGTAATTCGTAATTGAAAATTCGTAATTAAATATACGCCGCTTTAGCTCAGTTGGTAGAGCGCCAATTTTGTAAATTGGATGTCGTCAGTTCGAATCTGACAAGCGGCTCAAGAAATTAGGTGTTAGGTTATAGCTGTCAGTTATCAGCTTCCACACTTACAGAAAAACTCCCAATTTAAAATTGGGAGTTTTTCTGTAGTAATTTGTTTATTTATTAGTCGGCGTTGTCGTCGTGCCTGCAGTTGCAGGAGACAGCTGTACAGTATCGCCAGCAGTAGATGTCGTAGTACCTCCAGTAGTCGTTCCGCCAGTAGTTCCGCTAGTTGTCGTCGCTGTGCCAGTCGTCGTAGCAGTAGTCGTTCCTGTCGTCGTACCGGTTGTGGTAGCAGTCGAACTTGTTGTTGACGTTCCACAATGACCTGGACCGGTTACACCATTGTTGTATGCATCAAGTGTTGCCCCAAGCTCCACCATTTTTTTCCCAATTTCGGATGTTGGATCGACACGAGTAAGTGCATTCGCAGTAAGAAGATTTGTCGCCTCAGTGATTGCCACACTGACAGAAGAACCAAGAGCACC
>CALRFE010000039.1:3017-6682 GCA_943356425.1 Candidatus Nomurabacteria bacterium | reverse complement strand
ATGATGGAAGAGTTCTCAAGAACGCGTTGGGGGGGGGGTAACTTTTTGGTTCATTTTGTTACTATAGAATATTTTGAAAATCTCCTTGTTTCATGGAAAGAATTTATGCGTGGAAAACGCAATCGGAAAGATGTGGCGGAATTTTCACTGTATCTGTTTGACAATATTGCGCGTCTTTCGGAAGAACTCAAAAATAAGACGTATGTGCATGGCGGGTACGAAGCTTTCAAGATCAATGATCCGAAACCGCGCGACATTCACAAAGCATCAGTTCGCGATCGGTTGCTCCATCATGCGCTGTATCGACAACTGTACCCATACTTCGACCGCCATTTCATTCATGATTCATATTCCTGCCGAATCGGAAAAGGAACACACAGGGCAATCAATCGGTTCCGGGATTTTGCGCGGATCGTCTCCTACAACAATACGCGCACTTGCTGGATATTGAAATGCGATATTCGGAAGTTCTTTGCGAGTATTGATCATGTTGTATTAAAAAATATTTTGGCAAAATATGATCTGGACAACGATATACTTTCTTTACTTAAAAATATTGTCGATAGTTTTACATCAGATACCAGCTCAATCTCCACCATGGTGGAGATTGAAAAAAGAGACATTGGTTTACCGCTCGGCAATCTGACCTCACAACTCTTGATCAATGTATACATGAATGAGTTCGATCAGTTTATAAAAAGAAAGCTCAAAGTGAAATACTACATCCGGTACGCGGATGATTTTGTGATTTTAAGCGAGAATAAAAGATATTTGGAAAAGATTCTCGGAGAAATTTCTAAATTTTTAGGAACAGATCTAAAGCTCACGCTACATCCGGACAAAGTGTTCCTCAAGACGCTCGCATCCGGTGTTGATTTCCTCGGCTGGGTGCACTTTCCGCATCATCGGGTATTGCGGACGGCGACGAAGCGGAGGATGATGCGGAATCTGAACATGAGTTTGAAACCAGAAAGCGCCGCTTCGTATTTGGGGATGCTGTCGCATGGAAATGCATTTAAACTTGAAGAACAAATAGATGATATACTGAAAGGGTAATGGCAAAGAAAACCACCCAAAAACGCCTTGTTTTACTTGATTCTCACGCGATCATCCATCGCGCATATCATGCGTTGCCGGAGTTTCTCTCGTCTAAAGGCATCCCAACGGGAGCGCTCTACGGTCTCTCGACGATGCTCATGAAGATCATTACGGACCTCAAGCCCGACTATATCGTCGCGTGTTACGACTTGCCGCAAAAGACATTTCGTCATGAAGCGTATGATGCGTACAAGGCTGGTCGCGCAAAGACGGATGAAGCGCTCATCGCACAACTCAAGGAATCTCGCCGGATATTTCAAGCCTTTAATATTCCAATGTACGACGCGCCGGGGTTTGAAGCTGACGACATGTTGGGGACGATTGTCGAACAAGTAAAAAAGTCCAAGCAAGGCTTGGACATCGTGATCGCATCGGGGGATATGGACACACTTCAGCTTGTCGATGATGATTGTGTGCAAGTGTTTACACTCAAGAAAGGCCTGAACGACACGATTATGTACAATGAAAAAGCGGTCGTTACGCGTTTTGGATTTGTCCCAAAACTTTTACCTGACTACAAAGGACTTCGTGGTGATCCGTCGGACAACATCATTGGCGTGAAGGGGATCGGAGAGAAGACGGCAACGACTCTGATACAAGAATTCGGGACCATTGAAGAAATGTATAAGAGATTAAAGAGCAAAGAGAAGAGAGAAAAGATACTTGCAGAATTAAAGAAAAAAGGAATTACTGAACGTATTGTAAAGTTGCTTGATGACAATGAGGATGAAGCCATCTTTTCAAAAACACTTGCGACCATTCGTCGTGATGCGCCGATTACGTTTGTTGTACCAGAAAAAACATTTCAGGATGGACTCGATCTTTCGAAAGTTACAACGCTTTTTGCTGAGCTTGAGTTTCGCAGTTTACTTGCACGGGCAAAAACGCTCTTTGGAACGCCTGGTACAAATAGAACGGACGAAGAGAAGGAAGCAACACCGGCAAAAGAGGAAGAAGTTGTTGACCCGGATGAACTTTTAAAAACAGCAATTGCCGTATGGCTCGTCAATTCTGACATGACGAATCCATCACTTGAAGACATGTTGTTCTTTGCAAAAAAAGATACATTCGCCGAGGCAAAAGAGGTGATCTTTAAAAAATTACATGACCAAAATCTTGAAACTGTTTTTAATGAAATAGAATTACCGCTCGTTTCGATCATCAAGGAAATGCAGGAAACCGGCATCTTGATCGACCAGAAATATTTTGCGAAACTCTCGAAGGAATATCATACCGAACTCGATCTTCTGACTAAGAATATTTACAAGCTCGCCGGCGGGGAATTCAATATCAATTCCCCAAAACAGCTCTCTGAAGTTTTGTTTGAAAAACTTGCACTCGTCAACAAACGAAAGCGTGGCGCACAAGGCGCATATTCGACAAAGATCGAAGTGCTCGAAGAATTAATCGATGTGCATCCAGTCATACAAGAGATCATCAACTATCGAGAACTCCAGAAATTGCTCTCAACATATATTGATGTTATTCCAACATTAGTCGGTAAAGACGGGCGGTTGCATGCGGAATTCGTCCAACATGGTTCGACTACCGGACGTTTCTCGTCACAGAACCCGAATCTCCAGAACATTCCGATCAAGAGCGAGCTTGGTCGTCGTATCCGTGATGGGTTCGTTGCTGCTCCAGGAAAAGTGCTCGTCGCGTCCGATTATAGCCAGATCGAATTGCGCGTCGTGGCGATGCTTTCCCAAGATAAAAACTTGGTCAATATTTTTAAAGAAGGGAAGGATGTCCATGCAGGCGTGGCATCGTTTGTATTTGGTGTGTCACAAGATAACGTGGATAGTGAAATGCGTCGTCGCGCGAAAGTGATCAACTTCGGTATCATTTATGGCATGGGTGTTTCTGCACTCAAGAAAAATCTCGGCTCATCTCGCGAAGAAGCACAGAAATTTTATGATAATTACTTCACGCAATTTTCCGGTGTGCGTGCATATCTCGATAGTGTCAAAGCATTTGCGCTCGAGCATGGCTACACTGAAACACTCTTCGGACGCAAGCGACAATTTCCGAATATCAAATCACGTATCCCGTTCTTGAAAGCGATGGCAGAACGTACGGCGACCAATGCACCACTCCAAGGTACTGCTGCAGATATCATCAAGCTCGCGATCCGTTTTGCGCACGAAGAATTGAAAGATGCTGGCCTTGAGAAAAAAGCGAAACTCATACTCCAAATACATGATGAATTGGTCTATGAAGTCGATGAAGCGGTCGTCTCGAAAGCGGAAGCGATCATCAAGCACGCCATGGAAACAGTACTCACCGAATCGTTTTTGCACTACAAAACGGATGTACCGCTTTTGGTCCATTATGGGGACGGGAAGACATTGGGGGAAGTGAAATAAACATAAAAAGCACGAAATTCTAAATCCGAAGCACTAAATAATATCGAAATTCCAATGCTCAAAATTTCAAACCCGTTTCGAATTTGGTAGTTGGAATTTGTTCAGGATTTCGACATTCGGATTTAGTGCTTTATATAGTGCTGGTAAAAATATACAGGCCGCGCTAGAATACACCTATATGGGAACAACAGAAATCAATAA